>JAJBTL010000196.1:0-2101 GCA_020860865.1 Planctomycetota bacterium
ATTTAATAACATGCTCGAATAGGTAGATACATAAAATGTAACCGGTACAAAAATTGCCAAAGGACCCGCGATGGAATTTGTTTTGGATGTTGGTAAGAAATACCCGGAAATAACCGGCCCGATCTCCGACGCTTTCGCCAATGAACTGCGGAACGTCGTGCGGGCGGGTGAATTTCAGCATCTCGTGCTCGACTTCGGCGGCACCCGGATGATCAGTTCCATGGCGATGGGCAGTATCTTCAAGGAATACAGCGAACTGAAGAATGACAACAAAAGCCTCCGCATCGTCAACGCCTCTCCGAAGGTCCAGCACCTGTTCCAGATGGTGAATATGGCCGACCTCTTGGCGTAAATGGTTTTCATAAAGTCCCATAACAAAGGCTTCCGCTACGACCGGCGGAAGCCCTTTTTTGGGTAAGTACACCATACCGAGGATCAATCAAGAGCGGCATCCTCGCACCCGAAAGGGGCAGTGCGAGTCGCGTCTAAAACTTCACCCCAAGACTGCCCTGCGCTTGGTGGCTGGTGTGTCCGGCCGCCCGGAAGAAATCGTACCTGGCGCCGAGGTCAAACTTTTCGTTGGTATAGATAAAGCCGCCGCCGAGGGTGAAGCGGTTCCGGCCGTCCTGGCGGTTCGGCACGGCGATGGCGCCGGCGCCGGTCAGGCCGTTGTACTGAAGCGTGCCGGACAGGCCGTCACTGTCGAAGTCATAGGCATAGCCAATGTTTCCGGTAAGGCGGAGAATCTGGTCGGCATCCCTTTTCAGGTCGAAACCGAACGTCAGGTCGAGGGGGAGGAGGAGGGCGTCCCGGCGGACATCGCCAACCCGCATGACGCCGATGCCGGCGAGGGATTCGTCGTGCGCGTTCGCGACGGCGCGGATCTTCGCAAGGCCGATGGTCGGGGACACGGTCAGGACATCGCCGACAACCATGTCGTAGCCGACCCGGCCACCGACCGACCAGGAATAGGCGCTGTGATCGGCGACGCGTTCCATGCCGCCGCGCCTGTCCCGGAGGTCGTTCTGGAGGTGCGAGTAGAAGGCGTGGACGGAAAGGGTGAGGCCGGTCTCGGAGTGGTACGACACGTACACACCTCCGGAGTAACTGGTGATATCCGACGACGAACTGTCGACCACCCGGTCCACGAAGTCGCCCCGGCCATAGGCGAAGGCGCCGCCAACGGTGAAGCCGCCGTAGGTCTTGTCGTAGCCGAACAGCGCGCCCCGTGGTTTGTAACGGTAGCCGGCGATGCCGTATTCGAAATCCGCCTCTTCGTCCCGACCCCAGGCGCCGCCCCAGACCCGCTTGGTCCGGTCCGGCGGACAGTCGCCGAGGGAGGCGTAGGAATAGCCGTAAACGTCCTCCGGCCAGCTTTCCCCGAGGCGGTCCATTTCGGCGCCGACGCGGTCGACGCGGCGGTTCAGGCTGTGCATCAGTTCGACCGAGGTGGTGAGGGCGACGTTGGTGACGCCCCATTGACTGCCGCCGCTGTAGAACTCGTACACGGCGTCGTCGACAACGCCGTGGCCCTCCACCGCCGCCCCCTTGCCGTCGACAAACGCGCCGAGGACGGCCTCGTTCAGGGCGCCGGCGTCGCCGCTGGCGGTGATGGTCGGTTCCTCGGCGGCGATGAGGTTGTAGACCGTGTCCGTAAAGTCGGTCCCGACCCGGCCCGGATTCCATATCCGGTCCATATTCTGGTGGAAGGTGTTCCGGTCCGCCTGACTCTGATCGCCGGTGACGCGCCCGTCCACCCGCTCGATGGCGAGGCGGTCCCATGAATTCGTCGGCAGCGGATCGTACCGTGGCGCCGCCGGTTCGGGGACGGGTTCGGTCACTGGTTCTGAAGTCGGGTCGTCGGGTACATCCCCGGTCGAACCGTCGGCGGCCTCGGCACCATCACCGGCCTCGGTGGTATCGCCGTCGGGGAGGGCGCTGTTGTCGGAACTGCTCTCATCGGCCGAATCGTTCTCGCTTGTGGCGTCGGTGCCTGTCGCCGCGTCCGGAACCGTGGCGGCGAGGGGAACGGCTTGGTCTTCGTCGGACGCGGGCGGATTGTCAGTGTCACCGTCGGCGGCGGTGGCGGGCGATTCGGTTG
>JAJBTL010000196.1:2111-5362 GCA_020860865.1 Planctomycetota bacterium
GCTTCCCGTGACCGCCGGACCGTGTAGCTGCCCATGCCGGTTTGAAGAACGGCTGTCGCCGTGCCGCCGGGGAGAATGATATCCCTGGCCCGAAGCAGTTGGGCGCCGGTGACGACGCCGTCCGTGGCGGTCCGGTTGATTTGCCTGGCCAAATCGCGGGATAGGGTGACGACGGCGCCGTTCCCGAGAGCGACTCGTCCGTTGTCCACGGTCAGGCCGGTGACCGCGCCGTTGACGTAGCCGGCCCGGACCAGCCCGTCTCCCGCAACTGACTCCATGCCGAGGACGCGTATGTTCCCGCGGCTGTCAGCGCGGATGCAGTCCCGGGAAATGTACAGTTGTTGCCCGGACGCCCCCCGCACCACACCGCCGGAGGCGCCGCCGGCGAGAACGCCGCCACTCCCGACCCACATCCCGCTGCCGCCCGACACATTCGCGCCCTTGAAAATCCAGTCGACCACCCCGGTCGCCGGGTCCGCCGCCGGCGGCAACCCGCTGTTCAGGACGAGCCGGCCGCCGTCCCGGACCAGAAACGCGTATCCGGACGTTTCGTCGGTCCCGGCGGCGGGGGTGCCGGTGCTGGTGAGGGTGGAAAACGAATTCAGCGTGACAGTGCCGCCGGCGATATCGACGACAGCGCCGCTGGCGGCGGCGTGGCGGTTCGGGTCGGTCCCGGCGCCGTCGGCGTAGCCCTGTTGGGTGAGGGACCCGCCGGCGTGCACCGCCAGTTTTCCGCCAACCGTCAGGGCAGCGTTATGGCCGGTCCCGGTGATGTTGTCTTCCGGAAAGCCGCGACCAATGACGGCATCGCCGTATATATCGGCATCGCCGGCGACGCCCACCGCCACCCGTCCGGCCGCGACGCGAATATTGTCGAATCCGATGCCGTAGCGGGAATGCTGGCCGAGGCGGAGCGTGTCGACCCGACCGCTGCCGGTGGCGTCGCTCGTGTTCCGGTTGTAGTTCGTGATGTAGACTGGGGAGTTCTCCGGAGCGATAAGGGACGGCAACTCCGCCGCCTCGCCGGCCGGGGCGAGAGCGTATATGGTGATGGCCTGGGCATCGCCGGCGAAGCCCGCGACGAGGAGCCATACCAGCGCCGCCGCCCATCGGACGCGCGTTATTCCGGGTTCTCGCAAAACCATTCCCCTCCCGTTGCTTGCGGGACAGACGCGGAGCGTGTTGGACGCGTTACAAGACACAAGCGCCCGTGGTCGCGAATGCGACCGACCGGCGACGGATCAGACCGTAGGTTTTTTATCGACCACTCCGACCGTTCCGCTCCAGAAAAAACGCAAACATGGCACAGCGGCGCGCCAGCGCGGCTATCCACTAACGATAGAGCGATTCTTGCCCACTTTTTACTGCGACAAAGCGTAACTTCCCGGCGGGTCTCACGATAGGGGTGAAGGACGGGGAGGCGGATAGGGTTATTTGGGTAGTATTTGGGGATTTATGGTCGAATTCGGATATAAACGCGGGGGAGTCCGGAATGACCGTCAAAAAGCGCGGTTGTAAATTATGGTATCATTTTGCGAAATGCGGTATTTTGTAGTTGATATATTCGTAAGCACTGGATAGGATGCCCGAGACTGGAAGCTTTTTCATACCTGGTATCGTCAGTCGAAGACGAGGAAAAGCCGGTGACAGGCTTATTTTTCGCCCGAGTTTTGGGCGGGAAATACGCCGAGAGCCGGATTTGACGAAGTATACGGCGACGAAACCGGTTATGAAAAAGCTTCCACTGTGTCACTCTCATCCCACCTTACCTCTATTTAATGCTGCAAAAGGAGATGTCATGCGCCTGTCCATGTCAAAGAAGCTGTACGCCGTGGTGTTTCTGCTTGTAGCGATTGCCGTCATCCTGGTAGGCATCGCCTTTTACAGCATTTAAACGCTCCTTACCGAAAGCGGCAATGTTGCCCGCCGGGCCAGCCGGACCCTGGCCCTAAGCCTCATGGACCGGGACATCCTGGAACGGCAGTTGGCCATGAGCGACATTATCGCCAACGAAGACGAAGCCGAGATGCAAGCAATAATCGACAACCGGTTCAAGGCGACGGAAAGACATTTCGCCGAACAGCTGGCGGAATACAGGGAAAACTTTTCGGCGAAGGACTACCCGCTCCGCGACACCCGGGTGGCCCGTATCCAAAACCTCTGGAACGGCTACGTCAAGGCGACGGCGGACGTGGCGGCGTTGTCGGTGGAGAACTCCGTCGCTCGGGCCTATCGCGTCAACAACGACCTGGTGTCGTTCTGGGACGACCTGGATACCCGTCTCGAAAATATCGCGGTTGAACTCACCCGCGATGCGGATCTGCGGGACTCCGCTCCCCTGGTCCGGAATGTCCGGGCCAGCCTGGCGTTTGTCCGCCTGAACCTTGTCAAGTTTTTGGAATCGACCCCGGCCAACCGAAAAGCGCTGGAAGAATCATCGCTCCGCTATATCAAGCAGGTGGACGACGGGCTGGCGGCGGTGCTTGCCAGCCTTCCGGCCAGCGCCCAAGCCGCCACCCGCGCCGTCACGGACGACCTCGCCCGGACCGCCATGCCGGCGGTGTCGGAAATCGTCCGCCTCGTCAACCTCGATTCAAACGGCCGCGCCAACGCCCTCTTCGCCACGGAAGGCGTCACCACCCAGCGCGATCTGGATGCGTACACGACGGAACTCATCGCCAACGCCAGGTCGGAAATGGAACGGGCTATCCAAAACTCCGAAGTGACCGGGAGCTTTGTCCTCTACCTTATGGGCATAGTCAGCGTCATCGGCATCGTGTTCGCCCTGGTGACGTCCTACGTCACCATCTCGGCGATAACGCGAAAACTGAATGCCATCATCGGCGATCTCGGCGAAAGTTCCGAACAGGTCAACATGGCGGCCGGCCAGATTTCCAACACCTCGCAGGCCCTGGCCGAAGGCTCGACCGAACAGGCGGCCAGCCTCGAGGAAACGTCGTCCGCCCTTGAGGAAATGGCCTCCATGACCAGGCAGAACGCGGACAATGCCAACAAGACTAACGATACCACCCAGGATAACAATCGCCTCCTGGCCACCGGTTCGGAAGCGGTCGGCAACATGTCCCAGGCGATGGCGGAAATAACCGATTCGGCCGAACAGATCCACCGGATTATCCGCACAATTGAAGACATCGCCTTCCAGACCAACCTCCTCGCCCTGAACGCGGCGGTCGAAGCGGCCCGCGCCGGCGAAGCCGGCAAAGGATTCGCCGTCGTGGCGGACGAAGTGC
>JAJBTL010000118.1 GCA_020860865.1 Planctomycetota bacterium
GTACCGGTTCAAGAACAGGATAGTTGGGGGAAATGATGACAAGAATACGGTTCATACAGTGTGGAGCGCTCCTCTGGAGCTTCCTCCTGGTCGTCGGCATCGCGTCGGCCGGCCAGCGCCGTCGGGCCGAACCGCCCGCCCCCAGTCCGATGGACAACATGTCTATCGAGGAAATCCGCGCCTACCAGAGCTACTTCTACGCCGCCGGCGGCCGGGATCCCCTGACGATGCGCTTCCCCACCGACCGTGAGCGCGGCGCCGCCCGGCGGAGCGGTCCCTTGAAGGCGCCGACGGTGGAGGAGCAGGAGGCCATGCTCACCGCCTGGCTCGAGGAAATCACCGCCGCCATCAAAGATCAGGACTATGAAAAAGCCATTGAAACCGCCACCGCCGCCATCGAAGTGGTGGACAACGACTGGCCGCCGATTAAACCTGAATATACCCGTCTTATCCGGATGAACGAGGAAATACGCGGCTTCCAGCGAATGGCGACGCGGCTGAAGAACCAGCAGGACATCACCCGCGAGTTCATCAGCCTACACCTCCGGGTGGACGGCGTCATCTGGTCCCCGACGGACGCCAAGGCGGTGGTGAACGGGAAAACCCTCGCCGCCGGCGAGATTCTCCTGGCCGAACGGCCAATGGGCGATCTCCGGGTGGAGACCATTGAGGAACACGGCGTCGTTTTCCAGTTCCGTGGCCTCCGCTATCGTTTGCCCGTGGAAGTGTATTCCCCGCCCGGCGCCAGCGAGCTTGAAGGAGTGCCGCTGGAGCCGCTTCCGCCGGGACAGTAGCACTGCGAATTTAAACATGATTCATATCCCGGACTCTCTCCACGGCGGAGAGGGTCCGGTTTTTTTTCATCTGTTTGTAGAGAGAGTAGCCATTGATAATGGGGTTCACCACACCGGGCTACATAAACTCTCCGAGTATTTTGTAACTTTATTGAAAGAAAACAGTCCTGAACGGCAAGTCTCTTCCATAGAGATGGATTTTTCCCGGAACGATGCCGTGGTTACATCGAGTACCCGGCCAGCGCCAACCGGGGTCGCGTCAGCGAAACTATGGAGACAGAGGCATGAGAGTAATCGTGAAGAAATTAGGAATCCTGGCAAGTCTGCTGGCGGTGGCCGGTTTCCTGTCATGTGCCTCGGCCGAAGACGCCATCGAACTGTTGCGGGAACGCGAAGGCGCCCGGGTCAACAACGTCAATGTCAATTACCGGCAAATGATGTTCAGCCGCGTCCTGTCGGACATGGAAAAGAAAAACCCCGGAATAAACCTGAAAATCAAGGCGCCGACCTTCACCGAAATGCACGAGCTGGAAGAGATGCCCGTCACCCTCGGGCCCTTGACCGGCGTCAGTTGGGACACGGCGCTCCGCTATATCGCCGACTCGATGCGCCTCGTCATCGACCGGTCGCAAATCGCCGACAGCGTCATCTACCTGGAGAAGGTCGCCCGTTTCACCGACACCTTCGACGGCGTCCGCCTCGGCGAAGCGGTCCGGGAAATAGCCAAACGCGGCAACGCGAACATCATCTTCAGCCCCCGCGTCGCAACGGACGCCCCGGTCTTCCTGTCCTTCTCCGACGTCCCGTGGAAGGAAGCCCTCGAGAGCGTCCTGAAGGCCCACGACTGCACCGTCCTCTACGACGGCGACGGCAACATCATGCGCATCGCCACCATGGCCGAGGCCGATGTCCAGTTCGAAACCCGTTCCCGGCCGCTCCGCTATGTCCAGCCGGAAGGGTCGCACTTCCAGCCGGAAATCGTCAAATCGGACCATAACTCCTTTGTCGGCCGCCGTGGCGTCGCCAGCCTGGAAGTAGGGAAATCGCTCATCACCGTCCTGGAACAGGTCAAGTCGGAGAAGGGGAACGTCACCTACGAATCCCGCACCAACACCCTGGTCATCCGGGACACGCCGATTAAAATCCAGGAAATGCTCCGCCTCGTCGACGAAATTGACGTGCCGCCGCAGCAGGTCCTAATTGAGACGCGCATGGTCACCCTCGAGGAGAACCCGACCAGTAAGATTGGCGTCAAATGGGGCACGGACACGTCCACCGGTGAGTATGATGGCATCTCGGGCGGCGTCAACAGCGGGCCGAGTTGGACAACGTCGTGGCCGTGGGCGCCGAGCGGCAATTGGGGCAACCTCGGGAACATCCTCGGTCCCGCCCAGCCCGGCACCGACCACCCGATCCCCGGCGGTGGCGGCGGCGAAGGGGCCGGGTACTCCATGGGCACCATGTCCCTTGCCAACCTCCAGTTCATGCTGCAACTGGCCGAGTACGACGACAGTATCCAGATAACCCAGGCGCCGCAGATTCTCGTCCTGGACAATGAAGAGGCGTCGGTATTTATCGGTACGGTGCGGAACTACGCCCTTATCGAGGAGTCGGTGGACGAAGGCGTCCGGTCCTACTCCTACCGGGAACGGGAACTCTTGGTCGGCGTCCAGCTTCTTGTCGTGCCGCATGTCTGCCGGGGAACGGACCAGGTGATTATCGAAATCATCCCGAAGCAGACTGACAACCCGGTCATCTCCACCGTGTCGGCCGGCGGCACCAACTCCATTGAAATCCCGACCAGCATGGCGGTGAAGACGGTGCACACGAAGATGATGCTTCATTCGACCGAGACGGGCGTCATCGCCGGCCTGTTCCGGGACGAATACACCACCCAGGAAAGGAAGGTCCCCGGCCTCCACAAGATCCCGGTCATCGGCCGCGCCTTCAAGCACGAGGACAAGGCAGCCATCAAGCAGAACTGCATGATCCTCGTCACCCCGACGATTATCCCGCCGAAACACGGCGAAGAATTCGACCGGGACGTCGAGGCGCTCCGGGAATCCCTGGCCTCGTCCCTCAGGTAGGCGTGTACCGTCGCGGTTCTGTTGTCCATGCCGAAAGTACGTGAGCCAATTTATAACAAAACGCGTCCCGGATGCCTTGTCGTCCGGGGCGTTTTGTTTTTGTGTAGGCCTTCTCTTTGGTCCGCTCCGGCGGTTTATCCGGAAACGACGGAACCATTCAGTGGCCGTCCATGTGGTTTTATTGTTAAATCATGACGTGACAACGTCCTGGCCAATCAATTCACCCCGGAATTCCCCGATGTTCTCTTGACTCAGGTCGGGCGCCATACATAATATGGGCGTTTTACCCTCTTCGGACACCCTGGGAGAAGCCGCATTATGCATAGGCGCCGCAGTGGCATTGTCACCCGTGCCAGCCATCTCTGTCTGATGGTGGCGGCGGCTGTCGCGGCGCTCGTCTCCGCCGCGACCGCTATCGAAGGCCCTCCCGGGTTCAATCCGGGCGACGCGTCCATATTCGGCGGCAGCGGCGGCGGTGGACTGGGCGGTCTCGGCGGCGGGAGCGGGTCTGGCGCCACCGGCGGGCTCCTCGGGGAAGGCATCGACTTCCGGGGCGGCATGCTCGACTGGGAAGAGGACGAGGAAGGCCACCGGGTGGCGATTCTCCGGAACTACGCCGTCGTCATCCTGCCGCAACTGACCATCTCGGCCAGGAACATGGTCCTCAATGTCGAACTCCAGGAAATCTATGCCGAAGGCGATGTACTCTTCGATGAAGCCGGCGGTAACGCCTTCTACTGCGACCAGCTTACCTTCAATTACCAGGAATGGCAGGGTCTCGCCAAGAATATCCGTATCCGGATGGACAGGGAAGATGTCGAACTGCCGGTCCGGGACTTCCTCGATGACCAGCCGTCCGTCTCCATGTCGAACAACCGGTCCCTCAATGACGCGCCGGACCAGACCGACGGCGGGCGGTTCAGCCAGTTAAAACGGATGGACGTGCAGGCGACGGAACTCCGAGCCCATGACGCCAATACCTTCGAACTCATCGACGCCAAGATTTCCCCAAGCGGCTTTACCCGGCCGCACTGGTACTTCCATGCGCCCGCCGCCCTCTACCGCCAGCGGGAAAAGATTGAATCCTACCACAACACCGTCCGTATTGGCAAAATGCCGGTCCTCTAATTCCCCTATCTTATCCGCGACCTCCAGTACGACTGGTCCTGGATGCGCATATCCGGCGGCCACACAAGTGATTACGGCTTCTTCCTTCGGTCGCAGTGGGGCTGGCGGCTGCGGGAACGGCCCAATGCCTACCTGCGGTCCGACAAGATCATCTTCGATTTCGACCTGTTCAGTCGCCGGGGCGTCGGCGTCGGCCTCGAGACCACCTACCAGGCCGGGTATCTTGAATCCCTCGGCAAACTAAAGGTCTACGGCGTCTGGGAGGCATTTACCTCGAGGAGCCGCGACTTCAACCGGGCCATCGACGAAAACGAAGACCGTATATGGCGCGACCGGGCCAGCAATTGGTCGCCATCCCTCTACCGTCACGACTTCCGCTGGGCTGTCGACTGGGAACACTATCAGCAACTGAACGATGTCTGGGACGTCCGGGCCCAGGCCCACCTCTACCACGACCGGGATTACCTGAAGGACTACGATCCGGACCGCTATTGGAACGACAAGGAACCGGAAAACAGCATTAATATCCGCCGTCTCGACAAGCACTGGGAACTGGAACTGGTGGCGTCGTCCCGGCTGTCCAACAAGTGGGAAGAGCAGGCGGAGTACCTGCCGGAACTCCGGCTTACCGTTCCCGGCATGCAGATTGGCGATCTGCCGGTCTTCTTCAAGAACGACTTCCGCCTGGGCGTTGTCAACAAGCGCTTTGACGAGGACGAATACCGGTATACCCACTACAGCCAGGCCTTCAACGAAAACGGCAATTACACCGGCTACCGTGGCGGCCTGTTCGACCGGGACCCGATCTACGGCCATTCCATCAGCCGTCTCTACGACCGGGACAACTACGGCACCTTCTTCCGGGGCTTTAACGAAATGCGGGTCGAGGCGCCTATCAAGATGTGGGATGCCTTCACGTTCAAGCCGTGGGTCGGCCTCAGGACGGCCTATTACTCCAAGACCAACCGGTCCACGTACAATACGGCGGAAGAGATGGGTAATCCGTCGTGGTATGACGAAGTCTGGACCCCGGATCACGTCAAGGAACGGAGGGATGACGGCGGCTGGTCGACGGCGGTGCCGTTCGGCGCCGAACTTTCTTCCCGGTTCTATACCTATTTCGGGAACAACGAACAGTGGCGGTTGACGACGGAACCGGTGTTGACCTGGACGGAAAATTCCAAGCCGAAACTGGACGGGCGCCGCGACCTCTTCATGATCGACAGTTACGACGATTACAGCCGTATGCGCCGCTACGGCCTGGAACTCCATACCAAACTCCAGCGCCGCAGTTACGAGTCGTCGACCACCGCCGACGTGCCGCAGCGGGACGTTCTGGACTTCAACGT
>JAJBTL010000052.1 GCA_020860865.1 Planctomycetota bacterium
GCCCTCTACGCGATTGGCATACGGATACGTCCGGCCCTGTCCCTGAACCATCCCGGACTGCGCCAGGCCGTCGTGGCATTTGTCCCGGTGGCGCTCGGGCTTGGCCTTGTCCAGATAAATGCGTTCTTCGACAGCCTCATCGCCGGCTGGCTGTCCCTGTCGTCGCCCGGCGCCGTGACCTACCTGGAGGTGGCGTTCCGCTTTGTCCAACTGCCGCTCGGCGTGTTCGGCGTCGCCATCGCCACGGTGTCGTTCCCGGCCCTGGCCGAAGCCGCCACCCTCGGGGACGACGACCGGTTTTACGCCCGTTTCATGCGGGCGCTCCGGATGTCCTTATTCCTCCTTCTGCCAAGCGCCGCCGTCCTTATCGCCATGGCCGACCCGATTATCCGCCTCGTCTGCCAGCGGCCCGACCTCGAGTTTTCCCATGCAGCGGTGTACCGGACCTCGGCCGCCCTCATCCTCTATTCGGCCGGACTGGCGTTTTATTCCCTGCGGCAAATCCTTGTCCGGGCCTACTACGCCAGGGGCGAATACACCTTTCCGGTCAAGGTCTCGGCGGCGATGGTCGGGTTGAACCTCGTTCTGAACCTCACCCTTATCCATTGCCCCGACCTGTACCGCATGTGGTCGACCGGCTACTACGACCGCTGGTTCATAACGGACGCGTCGTTCCCCGGCGGACTCAGCCTCGGCGAAGCCGGCCTGGCCCTGGCGACGTGCATTACGGCGATTGTCGACACGGCCATTCTCGGACTGGCGCTCAAAAAGCGTTTGGCGCCGCGGTTGACGGCCGGCGTCAGGAAAGAGGAATTCCACAATCTCCTCGTCACCGCCGGCCGGATGGTCCTGGTGGCGGTGGTGCTTGGCGTCCTCACCTATCTTTACCGAAACAGTATCCCATACGACCCGCGCTTCACCCGCCTCCTCATCCGGGGCTTGGTGCCGTGCATCCTGGCCGGCGGCACATTGTACATCCTGGCCATCGTCCTGCCGATCCCGGAGGTGAACGAGTTCCTCCTCGCCATGTTCCGCCGGAAGAAACGCTCGTGAATCGCCAGTGATGTAGACATACATTTCGACCCAATTCGTTACGGCCACGGCCTGCCCCTGGCCGTAACGTCGTATCGCGCCAGGCGATTGCCCGGCGAAAATCCATAAATTACCCGGATTCGACTTGCAACAAGCTGGTACGAACCGTATAACAAGGATGTCAATTTCTATCGGAAAAATGTGTAACTCCGCGTGATTTCATGGGTTTTGCGACAGTTTACGGAGTCTTTCATTTACAGTACGGTTTTCTCTCTGTTCGAGGGTGCGTCCATGCGCTGTAAAAATGTTTTGATGACCGCCATGGCGGCGGTCATGCTCTGGTGCTCCGCCGCCGCTGCCGGTCAACAGCAGCTTGCTCACGCGATTTTCGTCAAGGTCAACGGCCAGACCATTACCCAGGAACAGGTGGTCGAGGTCGTCCAGTACATTGTCAAGCGCGAGTTCAACGGCGTTATTCCGGAAGACGAGGAAGTCCTCGACAACCTTCAGGACGCCGCCCTCCGGGACCTCGTCCGCTGCCTTCTCATCCATGACGAAGCGCGGCGCGTCAATGTCCGCCCGCGCGGTAATGAGAAATACCTCCTGCAACGGGCCAACCTGAAACCGGAGGAAGTGACGCCGATCCTCCGGAAACTCCTCGTGGCGGACGACCTCTTCGAAGACATCATGATGGCCTCCGGGACGCCGCTCCGCGATCCGTCGCCCCGGGAAATACGCGATTTTTACGAGCAAAACCGCGAAGAATTCCGCCCGAACGCCTTCATTGTCGTCAGGACCATCTTCCTCCCCATCACCGACCGGGAACCGCAGGCCTATCTGAAGGCCCAGGGCGAGGAGATGCTCCGGCAGATCGCCGCCGTCCCGATGCCGCAGCGGAACGAGGCATTCGGCCGCCTGGCTGTCGAAAAGAGTCAGGACATTTTCGCCCGCTACGGCGGCCTCCTCACCGCCGACGCGGAAGACCCGTATATCCCGAAGAACTTCTCGAACCAGAACCCGGACGGATCGCCCATTTTCCCGCCGATCATGGTCGAGGAAATCAGAAAGCTGAACCGGGCCGGTGAGGGACGCCTCGCCGTTTCCGCCGAGGGCGTTCACCTCCTGTACTGCGACGATGTCCAGGGCGGCCAGGAAATGTCACGGCAGGAAGCGTACCGCATTGTCGAATTTATCCTGAAGGAACGCGACCGGAACGCCCGCCTCCGGCAGTGGCTCAACGAGGTGTATGACCGCTCCGACGTCCGCTGGCACGACGGCACCGATTTTGAGAAGGAACTCCTGACCAAGGTCCTTCTCCCGTCGGAAATGGGACCGCAGTCGTAGGCGTCTGATGCGGTCGGCCGGAGTATCATGTTTTTCACCAGCCTTTTTTAAACGTTCTTTGCTCTGGAGCTCTCGACAACCTCCGAACACCCCCACGGACGGCACCACAGCGCCGCCGGCAGTCAGGAAGCCATGCCATGGATGCAGTAGAGGATGTCATTTGCCCGCTGTGCGGCCATCATTTCCACCCGGGCGGGGTGGACGGCTATATCTATTGCGCCGCCTGCGGCAGACGCTTCAACCCAAATCTTTCGACCGAAGAAACGGTGGCGGTGCCGGGACCGGGAACGTCCCTGGCGCAGAAGGCCAAGGCCGCCGCCAGCGATGAATCCGAAGAACTCAACACCGCCGCCTCGCGCCGTTTCGGTTCCTACGACATTGTCGAAGAAATCGCCCGTGGCGGCATGGGCGTCGTCTACCTCGCCCGCCAGCGCGTCCTCCGCCGCGTCGTCGCCCTCAAGGTCCTCCGCTCCGGCGACAACGCCTCCGAGGAGGAACGGCAGCGCCTGCTCCGCGAAGCCAAGGCCGCCGCCGGCCTCAGCCATCCAAATATCGTCCCCATCCACGAATTCGCCATCCATCAGGGCCAGCCGTATTTCACCATGGATTATATTGACGGCCAGCCCCTCGACCGGATGCTCGAGAAGGGCCCGCTGAACGTCCGGGAAGCGGTGTCCATCATCGCCACCGTGTCCCGGGCCATCGCCTACGCCCACGGCCGGGGCATTATTCACCGGGACCTCAAACCGGCCAACATCATCATTACACCGGACGGCCGGCCGATGATCACCGACTTCGGCCTCGCTGTCGAAGCCAGTTCCCGCCGGAACGACCGCATGACCATGGCCGGCTCCATTATGGGCACCATCCCCTACGCGCCACCGGAGCAGGCGGCCGGGAAAATCGAACAGATCAGTGAACGTTCCGACGTTTATTCCATGGGCGCGGTCCTGTACGAAATGGTCACCGGGCGGCCGCCGTTCACAGGGTTCACCCAGTTCGAACTGATGCGCCGCGTCATCAACCACGATCCGACGCCACCCAGGCAAATAAACCCAAAGGTCCACCGGGACGTCGAAACGATAATCCTCAAATGCCTCGAGAAGGCACAGCGCCGCCGTTATAAAAATGCCAAGGCCTTCGCCGACGACTGCCAGTCGTTCCTGAAGGGCGAGGTCATCGCCGCCCGGCCGGTAACCCTCGGGTACCGTTGCCGCCGGTTCATCACCCGCCGGCCGCTCATGAACGCACTCGGGGCGATGGTGGTGTTCCTGTCCCTTGCCGTCTGGGTCGGGCTGAACCATTTCCGCGTCCTCGCCAAGGAAAAGGAACGCACCGAAATCCGCCTCGAAGAGGAGCGGGAACGGGCGGAACGCATCGCCCTTGAAAAAGCCGAGACCGACCGCCAGGTGCGCCGCGACTGGCGGACGGAATACAATATCAATTTCGACTATTATTTCCGCTGGGAATCGGATATCGAGGCGTCCCGGCGCCAGGGCATTCCCTGGCTTAATCCGGCCAACACGAAGAATCTGCAAATCCAGCCGCCACGGGTCAAGCTCCTCGCCGACCCGCCGCGTTTGGCCTTGAACGATCCGGAAGGAAAAGGCGCCGGTCCGGAAACGCCGTTTGTCGGCGAAACGGATCTGGCTCTCCCATTCTCCTTCCCCCGGGAGGTTCGCCTCGCCCTTAGGCTGATGACGCCGGCGGAGCAGGTCGGCGAACTCATCCTCAGCCTCGACGTTGACAAGGAATACCAGCCGCACCTCGGCACCACCACCCTCCGCCTCGGCACGCCGACACATCCGGGCGCCTACTTTTACCGGAGCGGCACGGTCATCGGGGAAGAGGCGGCGTTCCAGTTGAAGCCGTCGTCGGTGTACGAATTAATTATCGAACGGTCGGACGACCGCATCCGCGCCCTCCTGGACGGCGTCCTCGTCCTCGAGTCGGAAGATCCGCCGCCGGTTTTCAACGCCGATCCCGGGCGCATCACCCTGGACGTCAAGGACGGCGCCCTCGAGTTCCTCGACCTCGCCGTCGATCTCCGGGGCATGAGCCGGACGCTGGCGACCAGCCTCATCGAGACCGCGAACGCCATGGCGGCCCGGGGCCGGGCGGAACTGGCGCACCGGCTTTATGTCAGCGTTCTTATCGAACCCACCGATCCGCAGAACCACCTGCGGGCGCTTCGGGGCTATGCCCGGTCCTTGTGGCTCGGCCTGCCCCGGCGGGAACGGAACGTCGCCGGCATTGAAAAAGCCTGCCGCGAACTGAACGAACACCTCGCCGCCGCCGGCCGGTCGCGGCCGGGCGAAATCGACTACCTGGTCGGCCTCGTCCTCGCCTCGAACCAGCAGGACAGCAGCCTCGCCCTCGAACGGCTCGACCGGGCCGCCGCCATTGCCTACTCGTCCGGCGGCGAAGCGAGCGGCGAGTACGGCGATCTGGCCCGGCTTGAGGCGCTCTTTGTCTATCTCCGCCGCAACATGCTCGGTGAAGCGGCGCGCCGCTTTAACATCATGTTCGAGGACGGCACCACCACCCGCCTGTACGAACGGTTCGGTTCCGAACTCGGCGGCGGCCAGGTGGCGCTCCTTCTCGAGAAAGTCGAACCGCTTATCCGCGAAGGCGAGGATCTGGAAACCGCCGCCACCCTGCTCCGCGCCGCCGCCGCCATCGCGCCGTCGAGCCGGGAATGCGCCAACCACTTCCGCCGCCTCGCCCGCCGTTACACCAACATGGGCGAAGAGGACAAGGACATCGAATACCTTCACTGGGCCGAACGGATGTCGCCGGACTGGTTCCGTCCCTACCTCGACGAAGCGCGAATCCATTTCGACAGCGGAAATATCGGTCGGGCCGAAGAAACGCTGGAGAGTGTTTTTTATTTATTAGGGGAGTACCTAGATCTTCACCTCGGCATCGCCAGGCTCTACCTTGAGGAACTGCCGCCGGACCGGCAAAAT
>JAJBTL010000337.1 GCA_020860865.1 Planctomycetota bacterium
GTCTGGACGGGTAGCCGGCTTAAAAACTCCAGCCAACCGTGCCCATGAGGCGATGCGCATCGGTGTCGGACTGCAGGTAGTAGTCGTATTTGACGCCGATGTCGAACTGGTTGTAGTGGTAGCGGAGGCCGGCACCGAAGTTCCAGGTGTGGCGGCTCTGCTCGCGGCCGATGGACCGGAGGACGACCGGGGAATTGTTCGGGCCCTGACCGAGGCCGTTCATAATAATGGTCGCGTCGCCACCGTCGTTCTTGAAGTTGTAGCTGTAGCCGACATTACCTTCGATGGCCAAGCGGCTGCAATTCGAGAAGTTGACGTCGTAGCGGGCCGCCACTTCGACCGGCAGGAGGAGGGCGTCAACCGTGGTCTTTTCCATCCGGGACGCGGTCCAGGTGGCGCCGTCGCGGCTGGAGGTGCGGTTGTGCGCTTCGGCCGAGGCGTGGACATAGTTCAGCCCGACGGACGGGGTGAGGACGAAGTTCCCGACCGGGGTCCAGTCGTACCCGAGTTTGCCGCCGATGTTCCAACTGTCGGTGCTGTAGTCTTCGCTGTTACGGGTGGCGACGTTGGCGCCGTTGACGTTCTCGAAGGCGCTCCACTGGTTGTCATTGTCGGTGTAGGTGTAGCCGCCCATCAGGCTGGCGAAGAAGCCGTTTAGGGCGTTGTAACTGACATAGCCCTGGAACGAGTAGTTGTCCACCTCGGAGTCGTCGCTGATGGCCGACTTGGCTTCGATATCGCCTGTCGTGTAGGCGAAGGCGAGGCCGGCGACCAGGTTGCAGCCGAAGTAGCGGTCGTAGCCGAGGATGAAGCCGTAACTGTCGTACTCGTAGCCGTCGATGCCGTTCCGCCGGTCGCCGTCTTCCCAGTGGCCGAGGCCGCCGGCCCAGATCCGGTTGACATACTCGCTGTTCAGGAGGATGGAGGCGTTGGCGAAATCGGAACTGCTCGCTTCGTTAAAGATGGCCCGGTTGTTGGCGAGGCGGTTCGTTATCTGGGTGCCGAACGAGTTCACCGAGCCGATGGTGGCGAGGACGCCGTTGTTGACATTGACGCCCAAGAGGGTGGCGAGCTGGCTTTCGTGAATGCCCTGGGTCGCACCGGCAATCATGTCAAGCTGGAGCAGGTTGTTGTTCCCGGCGATGTTCGGGTTGGCATCGGTCGATGTCGGATAGACCTTGACCTCGTAGGGACTGCCGTCCGGGGCGAGAATGGCGCCGTAGAGGGCGGTGGCAAGTTCCCGGGTGGCGTAGGCGCCGAGGCCGTTGTCGTCCAGGCCGATCTGGAGGTTGTTCTGCATCTGGGTAATCTGCTGGTCAACACTGAGGCCGGCCCAGATGTTGTTGGCGGCGGAGGTGATGGACACCTTGTCGCCGGCGCCCGCCGTGGCGCTCGTAAAGCGTTCGACGCCGAACTGGCCGAGGGCGTTCTTGACCGAGCGGTTGGTGAAATCAATCTTGCCCTGGCCGCCCTGGATGATGACTGTCTCGTCGTTCGCGTAGGTAATCGGCGTGGTGATGTTCAGGTTTTCCGTCAGGTCGGCGTAGAAGACGAACTGGGCGTCGTTACCGATGACCACGTCGGTGTTGTCCGAAAAGACCACTCGGCTCGAGGTGCCGTCCGCTTGGGCGCCGAAGGCCATGGAGCCGTTCAGGGTGGCGCGGGCAAAGTCGTTGATGGCCATCCGGCCGTTGTCGGCCGCGACCCAGCCGCCATCGTCCAGAGTAAAGGTCTTGCCAGTGCCGCCGCTGGTGGTGATGGTGGCGGTGGCGCCGTCGGCATAGAATCCGGCACCGTCCGCGATACTGAAGTCACCGGTCATGTTCAGGACTGAAGCGTCGCCAAAGGCGATTTCGCCTTTCGTAAGGGTGACGTTGGCGATGCCATTGACAATCGCACCGCCAGCGAGATGGAACTCGGAATCGCCATCGGCGTTCGGTTCGGTGATACTGACGTCGAGGTCCATATCGGTGAAGGTAACTTCGTTCACGATGGCGCTGTCTGTGCCTATAACCGAAACTTTGGCGTTGGCGCCCGGTATCTTCTCGAAGGTAAGCGACCCGGTGCTGGCGCTGCCGCCAATTAAGCCACCATCAAGGACGATATCGCCGCCGACGGCGATGGTGGAGGCATCGCCGTCATTGAGAAGACCAATAATCCCGTTCTCAGCGATGCGGACGCCCTTTTTTCCAGACGGTGGAAGCACCGTCAGCCATGTATCCGGCCTGCTGCTCGCCGCCGCCGATGACGACCTGTTCGGCAGAAGAGAAGGTACCAGTTCCGTTTGCGACGACATAGCGGGAAGTTATCGTCAGTTGCTTAACGGCAATTTCCGTACCGGCGACAGTGCCGATTCCAAGGTCGGCGGCGACATTGAGAACGGTATTGGTGGCGATGATACTCCCGTCACCCGTGGTCGAAATAACTGCCACACCGGTCGCATCGCTCTCCACAACGTCGATTTTCCCGGCGCCTTTTATCGTCAGGTCTTCGTCGCCGATATTGGAAAGCGTGCCGCCTTTCGTGAGGGTAAACGCACCGGTCGCGCCTGCGGCCGCTCCGAGAGTCAGTTCCTTCGCCGCTGTGCCGTTGAATTGGAAAATACCGGCCTTGCCGATAACGAGGCTGTCGTACGATTCCGTCTCGACCATCTCGTGCGTACCCTGGATGTTGCCGACGCCGCCGTTGATGGCTACGCCTTCGCGGCCGGCGAAGGTCGAGCCGGCGGTGACGGTCAGGCCTTCGAGGTTAAGGACGGAACCCGTACTTGTCCCGCTCAAGGCTGTATCGCCGATGACAGTGTTATTCCTCACCTCGAGGACACCGGCGTTCACCGTAGCGTTCGCGCCCATGACAATGGTGCCATCGTTCGTCAGGATAATGTCGCCGTAGGCAACTTCGTCGGGGGTGGTCGCATCCGGATCGGCGAGGGCTTCCAGAACGTTCAGGGTGGCGCCGGTGTTGACGGGCAGCCCTTCATCGGACTGGACCCGTAAACCGCCCACCGTGCCCGCTTCGTTCCGGGCGCCGACGGCGAGATTGCTGACGGTGGTTCCGCCATCGGTATCGACCGCGCTGGACCGGCCGACAGCGACCTGGCCACGGTCACCGACGGTGAGACCGCCGGTAAAGCTGGCATTGGCGCCCTGCAGGTTGAATGTATTCGTCCCGCCGGCGGCATTGGTATTCCCCAAGTCCGTCGGCGTCGGAGTCGCACCGCCCGTAATGATGAGGGTTGCCTTGTTGTCGACGGTGACGCTTTGGCTACCGTTAGTGTCCGGATTTCCCATAACGAGCGATCCGGCGGTCACCGTAGTCTTGGCACCGGTAACAAGCGCCGAAACGCCGTCGGTATTTGAATTAATGCCAAACGCACCGGTGGATTCTATGTCATATTCCACCGCGTCGTCCTCATTCGCTTCGCCGTCGCCGACACGGATATCTCCGGCCGCCTGTATGGAGGCGGCCTGGAGCTCCCGGACCTCGCCTCTGATAGTCAAACCGCCGGTGGAATTGATACCTGCGGTTACCGTCAGATCAAACGGCACGGAATCACCGCTAAAGGCGGAGCCATCGGCGTTGACGCCAATGCCGACATTACCTCCCCCGGTGGTTGCGATGGATGCCACCGTCTGATCCGCCACCGTCGCCGACGCGCCGACACTCAGGCCATCCGCGTCCGCCGTCAAGGCGGCGGGTGTCGGTAGTAATGTTGATGGTAGAGTCCCGTCCAAATCGGTGGTTCCGCCGGCTGGCACGGCCAAATCGTACACTGTCTCCGCCCCATGAGCATAAGAGCCCGAAGCCCCCGTTATGAGTGCCGCCACCATCGTGGCAGCCACTAGTTTTCGTAACATTCTCTTCTCCTCCTTCAGAAACCTGCGCATACTTCAACAAGAAATACGTTGCGTCATACCTGCCGGCGGCAGAATCCGAACCGACGGGAGTCAGTCATGAAACCAGTCGCGGGGTGACTAAGCCCCGACCGGCCTCCTCCACGCCGTCGCCGTCCTGCCGACCAACCATACAAGAATTCGTCTTGTACATACTATTTCACGTTTGTGGTTCACTCGTTTCATATTTTTTAACCCAGTTTACTGCCGTTTTCCTTCCGGCAACCGTCGGCGTAGCGTCAAGTCCATTGCCGAATTCGCCATGGACGCGTCAGCCATCCGCTACAACCTGGAAATAGATTTTTACTTTTCACTGAATTTTTAACCGGCAAGCGCCGATTAGCCCTTCCGGACTTTTCCCGCATATACCATGTTTCATATTGATAGCACGGAAGGGCGACGCGATATCATATTGATTCATTATCAGATCGATATGGCGTAAACAGGCGAGGAAAAGTGGAAGATGTTGAGAATGAAGGTGTTATATTCTCTCTAACCTGGCGTCGGCTGGCAGGGCGGTTGCATACCTCGCTGGTACACGAGATGGACCGCCATCTCTCCCACTCTCACACACCCATCCAGGAGACGGCCATGCCTTATGACGACGCGTTTTTTACCGCCATGTGCGACACGGTGGAGAACGACATCATCCCCCTCACCCGCCGTGGCGTGAAAATGGGCGCCAAGGTGTTCGGCGCCGCCCTGCTCGACCGGGAAAGCCACCGTCTCGTCGTCGCCTCCACCAACCACGAGGCGTCGTCGCCGCTGTACCACGGCGAGGTCTATGCCATCAAGGAATTTTACGAACTCCAGAATCACCCGAAGCCAGAGACCTGCATGATGCTCGCCACCCACCAGCCCTGCTGCATGTGCGCCTCGGCCATCGCCTGGGGCGGCTTCCCCGAGGTTTAGTATATCTTCGGCTACGACAAAACCGGCAGCGACTTCAATATCCCGCACGATCAAAAAATGATCCGGGACATCTTCAACACAACGGAACCCAATCCGAACAACTCCTACTACACCATGCGGAGCCTCGAATCCATCGTCCCGACCCTCTCGGACCCGGCTGCCGCCCAAAAACGCCTTGACGACATCCGCGCCGCATACAGGGAACTGTCCGCCATTTACCAGGCCGGCGAAAAGACTATGGCCCTGTCGTAATGCCATCCGCCCGACCGCGAATTCCACCGTGTTCCTTCGCGACAGGATAGAGTAGAATTATCTTTGCCCCGCCGGCGCGGACACCTTCGCGATTTTCGCCGCGAAAAACGTCGAAAAGCGTCGTCCGAATCCGCTTCTCGAAAAAAGGACTCGCCATGCCCACCCTCGTTGTCAACGGACGCCAGGTCTCCGGCCCGGCCGAGAAAAAACTCCTCGACTTTCTCCGGGACGACCTCGGCCTCACCTCGGCCAAGGACGGCTGCAAGCAGGGCGCCTGCGGCACC
>JAJBTL010000390.1 GCA_020860865.1 Planctomycetota bacterium
GTGGAGATCTGCCGAAAGACGGATTCCTGTTCGATAGCCCCGGCCGACACCTGGAGGCTCGTCTGGTTCAGCTTGTCCGAGGCCTGGAGCACCTCGCCGGCCATGGTGGCGACCTGACGGAGAATGCGGTCGAGTTTGACAATGCTCTTTTCCATGCCGTCGGTGCGTTGGCGGATGGTGTCTATCATGCCGTTGTAGGCGGCGCCGAGGGTGTTGAATTCGCTAAAGGCGTAGTTGGTGGCAACTTTTCTTTGGACATTGGCTTCCCGGTATTCGTAGGAGGCGTTCAGGATGTCGGAAAGCGGTTTCGTGAACTCGCGGATACCGAGGTAGACGCCGAAGGCGACCAGGGCCATGATCGCCACCATGATGGCGGCCTGGACCTTGAGCTGGCGCTCGATGGGGATGAGGAAATTCGATTCCGGCAGGAGGATCGCGAGGGACCAGTCGTTGGTCCGGAGCGGCGCCAGGAAGGTGTGGAGCCACTGATTGCCACCGTGCTCGGTCCGGACCTTGGCGAAACCGACGGCGCGGTTCTGCTGGAGGCGGCGAAGCTCTTTCCAGCCCTCCTGGTCGCCGGTGTCCACGTCGTGGCTGAACATGTTGTACCGGTTCCTGACATAACTCAGGTCCGGATGCATGAGGTAGTCGCCGTCACGGTTTATCACGACGGAATAGACGCCGACGCCGAGTTCGCTGACCCGGTTGTCCAGGTCGGCGTTGAGGCCGTCCGCCAGCCAGCCGACGCCGAGTTCGCCGATGAACCGGTCGCCGATAAAGATGGGCACCATATAGGTTATGAGCCAGGCGTTGAACTCGTCGTGGTAATACGGTTCGTTCCACACCGGCTGGCGCGTTTCGCCGGCGCCGGTAAACCATTTCTGGTTTTCAAAGGGGCTGCTCAGTGTGAAGTCGTGGATTGTCGTGCCGGTATCGCCTTGTCCGGCGGCGTTTTTGATGGCGGCGCGGAAAAGGCGTTTGCCGCCGACGTCGTTCCAGCCGTCGACAAGAATCATCCCGGCGGCGTGGATAGTGTTGTGGCGAAGGACGACGCTCCGGAGAAACGAGTCGATGTCACCGGTGGTGAGGCGGTTCAGGACATCCATGTCGAGTTTTTGGCCAAGCATGGACAGGCCGTTCTGGAGGCCGGTGGCCCCGGCGTTGAAGGCGTTTTCGAGACGGAGGCGCTGGCGGCGGGTGGCCTGGAGAAGGACATGTTCGTACTCGGCTTCGGACCGGGCCATACTGGTCTTCCAGGTATAGACGAGGGAAAACACGCCGAAGAGGACGAAGGGGATAAGGGTGATGTAGAGAAGCGCTCGTCTATACGGCATGGGATCGTCCTGTCGTGCAAAAAATTGGTCTTCACGAAGGAAGCAAGCGAAAGTAAATGCGGTACATAATCATACCAACTATACCGGAGATGGTTCTGTTTAGCCAAGGAAATTACGGTTTCGGCCACGAATGGACGATTTTGGATTGTCCGCCCGGAAATGGTGTCGTGTCCATATCGCATAAAAAAGTGGCGACCGGCAAGGCGCCGTCGCCACTTGGTATTTAGAGAACTCGCCACGAATGATCGCTCGGAATACTATCACATCCCCTCTTGTCCCTATTCGCCCTGGGCGAGGAAATGCCGTATCCGTTCGAGCGCGCTGTCGCGGCCGACCAGCACCAGCGTCGGCCACAAGGCCGGGCTTACCGTGGTGCCGGTGAGGGCGACGCGGATTTTCGGAGCGATGTTTTTCACTTCCAAACCCTTACTGTCGAGCCAGGCATGGACGGCCGTTTCGAGACCGGTTTCGGTCCAGTCCGTCGTATTTTCGAGAACGGCCAGGACTTCACCGAGGAGGGCGCGGCCGGGCTGGCCGGGTCGGAGTTCCTCCTTGTCCAATGCCTTCTCGTCGATGCGGAGTTCCGCCAGCGGCGTGAATAAGGGCACCGCCACCTGGACAACGTCGGCGTAGAGGCGCCAGCCTTTTTTCGCCTCGAGGAGGAGGTCGATTTTTTCCACCGGAAGGGCGAGGAGACGCTGTTCGTCCACCGACTTCAGGTAGTCGAGGAAGGCGTCGCGTTGTTTCCGCTTCCGTTCAGGACCGTCCGACATGTCGTTCTGGCAATGGGTGAGGTTGAAATTGACCAGTTTTTTCCGGTCGAAACGGGCATTAGTCTTACTAACCTTTTCCAGTTCGAAGGCCTGGACCAGTTCCTCCGGGGTGAAAATTTCCTGGCCGGTGCCCGGGCTCCAGCCGAGGAGGGCGATGTAATTAAGGATCGCTTCCGAATAAAACCCGGCCTTCTTGAAATCGAGAACGTCGATTTCCGGCCGCTCCACCGCCGGCACGCCGACGATGTCGGCGATGGCCTCCCGGATATGGCCCTGGGGAATGACGAGATCCGGGTCCTTCATCCAGGCGTCGATTTGGCCGGCGAGGGCGGACTCCGCCTCGGCGCCCTGGAGCCGGGCACTGGTGGCGGCGGCGAGGGAGTCAATCGAGTTGGCGCCGGATTTGTCCTGGAGCCATTTCTTGGCGAACCGTTTCACCACCTTGTCTTTTTCCCGCTTACTCATCTTCTTCCCCTGGGCGTTGAAGACGAGGGGGAGATGGGCGAACTGCGGCACTGGAAGCCCCAAGGCATGCTGGAGGGCGACGTGTTGCGGCGTGTTCGAGAAATGCTCCTGCGCCCGGATGACGTGGCTGACCTGCATGAGGGCGTCGGCGACGACAACGGCAAAGTGGGACGTCGGCATGCCGGCCGACTTCCGGATGACGAAGTCGTTGACGTGTTCGGCCGGGAAATCGGTCGGCCCCATGACCAGATCGTCGACGTGGACCGTGTTCTGCGGCGCGACAAAACGGACGACAATCGGCTTGCCGCCGGCGAGGCGTTCGGCTTCGGCGGCGTCGGTGACGAGCCGGTCCGGCCGGGTGTGGCCGTAACTTTCCTCTGGAGCGGCTTTCCGCATGGCGGCGAGTTCCTCCGGCGTTTCCCAGGCGTAGTAGGCCTGGCCGGCAGCGAGGAGGCGTTTAATATACGAATCATAAATCTCTTTCCGCTGACTCTGGAAATACGGGCCGTAGGGGCCGAAGTCCCGGAGAACGCCCTGACGGACCGCGTCCCGGTCCGGACCTTCGTCGTATTCGAGTTCGAGCCACTGGAGATCGTCCAGGATGCCGATAAGGGATTCGGCCGAGTTCCGCGCCTGGTCCGTGTCTTCGATACGGAGGATAAAGTCGCCGCCGTGCTTTTTCGCAAAGAGCCGGGAGAGGAAGGCGGTGCGGGCGCCGCCGATATGGAGAGAACCGGTCGGCGACGGGGCGAATCGGGTACGGACTGCGGGGGTGGTCATGGTGTGAATCCTTTAATGACGAATAACGACAAAGTAAGGGCGGCGCAAATCTTGAACGCTGTTTACGGCGTCAACATGGCGGTCAGCCGTTCCAGGCGATGGCTTTCACGTTGAAAACCGGGCCGTCGTGGCAGACGCGGCGGTAGGCGGTCTGGCCGTCACCGGTATTGACGAGGACGGCGCAGCCCATGCAGGCGCCGAAGCCGCAGGCCATGCGTTCCTCGAGGGAGACTTCGCAATCGATGTCGGCCGTGTCGGCCAGGGCGGCGACGCCCCGGAGCATTGGCATCGGGCCGAGGGCGTAAATGCGGTCCACCGGGCCGAAGCCGCCGTGTTCAAGACGGTAGGCGTCGACGGTGGTGCCGGGGCAACCGGCCGAACCGTCGTCGGTGGCGATGATGACCCGGTCGGCGGAATGTTTGAATAGGTCGTGGTCAAGGACGGCGGTGGCGGTGCGGGCGCCGGCGATGGTGACGACGCGGACGCCGCGTTCCTTCAGGGCGTGCGCCAGGGGCGCCAGGCTCGGCACGCCGCAGCCGCCGCCGATGAGGACGGCGGTGCCGCTGTCAAGAAGGCTGAAGGCATTCCCGAGAGGGGCGAGAACGCGTACCGTGGCGCCGGGACCAAGCGCCGCCAGGCGCCGGGTACCGACGCCGACCACGGCGTAGTAGAACGACACGCCGTCAGCGAAAAACTCGCCCGGCGCGAACGGCCGCCGGAGGAACGGCCCGGCGCTGTCGGCGGCGCCGGCGGTAATCTGGAAAAACTGTCCCGGCCGAAACAGTCCGGCGAGGTCCCGGGCCTGGAGACGCATCCGGTAATAGCCTGGTGCGACTTCGGCGTTTTCCCGAACAACGGCGACGACATCGCGTTTGCCGGCGGCGGCGGGGCCGGGGCAGGCTTCGTCCTTCCCGCCGGCGGCGACCGGTTTGGTTTGCAGGGCCAGCGTCTCCGCCATGATTATCCGGTACACCGCGGCGATGCTCTCCGGCGGGAATGAGCCGTCGGATTGGGCGATGCGGCGGGCGATGACATCGGCTTCGCGGCCGGGTTGGTGGAGGGGGAGGTCGAGCTCCCGCTTGAGACGGCCGATGCGGCGGCCGATACGGCCGCGTTCGTCAAGGAGGCGGATGATTTCCGCGTCGACCCGGTCGATGTCGCGGCGGGCTTCGTCAAGGGACATACGGTGGACTCCATTGGCATGATGCATGCGCTTCCGCCGGGCGGAAAGCGGTTGTCATGAAAAAGACCGCTACGAGGCGACGCTTCGCCCGGTAGCGGTTGCATGTTTTCAACAATACTCCGAACCTACGGAAAACTCAACCTGATTCTCCAGACGTCCCGAATCGGCGCTTTCAGGTGCATGGACATGGATGTCTCGTCGGAGAATTCGAGTTCGAGGTAGGCGTCAAAAAAACCGTCGTGGCTGTCCGAGATGCGCATGAGGGTCACGGTGCCCCGGCCGCGGCTGGTCCAGCCCCGCCAGTAGGCGTCGCTGTCCTCCCGGATATCCACGGAAAGGCTGTGGGCGAACAATTGGCTGGCGCGTGATTCCGCCGCCATGTAGAGGTCGTTCAGTGCGTCCTGGGGATTTTCCAGGTGGCCGGACCGGATAAGCCGGAGAATCCGGACATCGCGTTCGGCCGCTTCGATGACCGCCGGCTCGGGCGCGTAGGCCAGGGTGTAGAGGAAATGCCGCAAAGCCCCCTCGAGATCGTTCAGGCGTTTCATCAGGATGTTCGCGAGGTCGAAATGGGTCTGCCAGTCATAGGGATTGTTGGCGAGGGCGTCTTCGTAGTGGCGGCGGGCGCTGTTGAAATTGCCGTTCCGGTCGGCGACGAGGCCGAGGCGGCGGGCTTCGTTACTGCGGGACTCCCAATCGACATCGCGGCGAAACACCGTCACCGCTGCCCCCACAACGATGACGACAAGGACTACGGCGATGATTTTGCGCCAGCGCAGATCGGGACCGTCG
>JAJBTL010000179.1 GCA_020860865.1 Planctomycetota bacterium
GTTCCCGCACGCGCCTGACCAGGGTATCCGCCGCCCCGGTGGACTGGCCGTATTCCCGGTTCAGGGAGGCGGCGACGACGTCCTCCGGGTCGATGGCCCGGGCGGCATTCCCCGCCGACGCTTCGAGGTTCGACCTGACCACCTCGGTATGGACCCGGGCGGCGATGAAGACGAAGACGAAGCCGAGGACCATTATGGAAAAGATGAAGATGAGCGGCCACCAGCGGACAGCGCCGACGACGCCAAGGGAACGGGAATAGAAATTCCACAGCATGATGACCATGACGAACGACACGCCGGTCCGGAAGGTGAACAGCCAGGAGAGGAGCATGTTCTCGCCCGGTTCGTAAAGGTTCGGCAGGTTGGGGAGGCCCGGCGGCAAACAGAGGAAGACGAGGAACGACAAGGCGCACAGCACGGCGATGATACTGAGGGCGCTCCGTGGCGGCGGCTTCGGGTTTTTGACGCTCGAGTAAAAAAAGAAGGCGCAGACGAGGAAGAACACGCCCTTTGTCGTAAAGAAGAAGCCGGCGGTAATGGGCAGGCCGCCGTTATCGGCCGGCGCCCCCGGGAGGTATGGCCGGACCAGGGCAATCAGGATGACGATGAGGAGGATGAACGCGACAATCCGGGAAATCCGGCTGGTCCGGTCGGGCGAGCGCATTTCCCGTCCGGCCGCCAGGAGGACGAACAGGCTGGCGACGGTTTGGAGCATGGCGGCGACGGGATACCAGGAGGTGAATCCCGGTTCGGAAATGCCGTATATTCCGGCCCACTCGCGGACGGCCAGCAGGACGAGGGCGGCGCCGACATACTTCCACGAGCCGAGCGGTCGGGGAAGCGAATCCTCCTTGGCGATGATGAAGCAAAGCACTCCGGCCAGCAGGAAGGAGACGGACAGGGCGCAGAGAAGCACATCGGAATAGGGTGAAAAGAAAAAAGGCATTGTCCCGGTCTGGTTATACTGAAGCGCGCTGAGAGTTCGGCTTTTTGATCCCTGTACCTTCCATGCGCGCTTCAGGCTTGGGATTTACGTTTCCCGAAAGGTGAATGGCTTTCTGTATAGTGGGAAGCTCCCACTCGCCGGTGCCGCCGTACGCGAACAGACGAAGAGAGCGACACCATGTCCCCGATATGAAAGCTTCGAATATAGTGTCGTCCCCGACGTCGCCGGGAAAGTCGCAACCATGATCCACGCGGAACACTGGTGGCGGCGAATCCCGGAAAAAACCGGAGCAAAGACACGTTTCTCCGATTATAAGCATGGAACCATGGAAATGAAACGAAATAATCTCCGCACCGATCAAAATGAACCGTGGTTTGACCATGGTTTCACTTTTTGACTACAAGTGTAGCCAGTATGAATAAAATGACTGTTTCCGACGGCTCCGCCCCATGGCCACGTATCGATCCCCATCGGTTAGATGATGTCAGACAGTGCCGTCGGACCTGTTGTTGGCGGCGAGGCTTTGGTCTTAGCCTCTCCACTCCCGAAAACTGTCACGCAAACAATGCCCGCAGTTCCGCCGGCAGCTCCGGCGTGCCACCGCGCTGCGAGCAGACGAACGACGCCACCGCCATCGCCGCTTCGAGGGTTTGTTCCACTTCCCAGCCTTTAAGGAGGCCCATCATGACCGTCGCCGTCACCGAATCCCCGGCGCCGATGGTGTCCGCCACCCGGCCGACAGCCGGCGGCTTCTGGACGTGGAGCCGTTCCGGAGTGCACCACTGGGCGCCGTCGGCGCCGCAGGTCACCACCAGTTGGGTGACATTCGGGTAGGCTTCGAACAACTGGGCCATGGCCGACTCGGGCTTTGTCGACCAGCCGAACAACTCGGCCAAAATCGGCAGTTCATCGTTGTTCATTTTGAGAACGGTGGCGCGGAGCAGGCCGGCGTCGATGACGTCCCGGAAGATAAACGGCGGCCGGAGGTTTATGTCGAAAATCTTGATGGCGGACGGATCGATGGCGTCCAGGATGGCGAGCGTGCTTGTCCGGCCGAGCGGGTGGCGTTGGGCCAGGGAGCCGTAGTTGACCGCCTTGGCTTGTCCGGCGAGGCGGAGGACATCGTCCGTGACCGGCATGGCGTCCCAGGCGACGTTTTCATGGATGACATAGGTGGCGTTGCCGCCGGCGTCCAGCATGGCGTCGACGGTGCTGGTCGGGACGTCGGGGATACGGACGATGGCGGAGGTGTCCAGGCTCATTTCGTTGAGGCGGCCGAGGATTTCGTCGCCGAGATCGTCCTGGCCGATGGCGGAGACGATATGGGCGTCGGCGCCGAGCTGGTTGACGTGCCAGGCGACATTGGCAGGCGAACCGCCAAGGATTTTGCCGTCCGGGAGGACGTCCCAAAGGATTTCTCCCAGGCTGATAGTGAGCGGTTTCGGCATTATGATATCCTCCTCTTTGTGGGTTGTGTTCGCGTTGGACACGATCGCGTTTCGGGAAAAACGCCATGGCGGCGCTTCCGTCTCCGTGTTCACGCGCAGGGAAAACAGGGAATAACTATACCGTATTCGCTTTTTTTTGAAACATTCATCCCGGGTTGATTGCCTGTTGCAAATGTTCCTGACGCGATGTAGAGTTACATCCTCACTGAGTACGGAGTACCGACGGAAAATTTGTCTTTGAAAGGCAGCATATGGACGACACACCCACACCACCAGCGGAAAAAAAGCGCATCCTCACCGGCGACCGACCCACCGGACGCCTCCATCTCGGTCACTACGTCGGCTCCCTGAAGTCCCGGGTGGAGCTGCAGCACAGTTACGACACCACCCTCATCGTCGCCGATCTCCACATGCTCACGACCAAGCCGAGCCGGGAAGCGATTGAGCAAATTAGTGAAAACGCCCGGGGCCTCGTCCTCGACTACCTCGCCGCCGGCATCGACCCGAACATCACCACGATCTACCTCCAGTCCGCCGTCCGGGAAACGTACGAATTGAACCTCATCCTCGAGATGCTCATCACAGTGAACCGCCTCACCCGCGTCCCCAGTATCAAGGACATGGCCCGGGCCGCCAACCTGTCGGACGAGGAAATGCCCTTCGGCCTCCTCGGCTATCCCGTTCTCCAGGCCGCCGACATCTGTTACCCCGGGCGCACCTCGTTCCGGTCGGCAAGGACAACGAGTCCCATGTTGAAGTCACCCGGGAAGTCGCCCGGCGCTTCAACCAGCTTTATGGCGAAGTGTTCCCGATACCGGACGTGCTGATTGGCGAAGTGCCGACCCTTCTCGGCACCGACGGCCAGGGCAAGATGTCGAAGTCCCTCGGGAATACGATATACCTGTCGGACGACGAAAAGACGGTCAACAAAAAGGTCAGGGGTATGTACACCGACCCGAACCGCGTCCACGCCGACGTGCCCGGCCGCGTCGAGGGGAACCCGGTCTTCCAGTACCACGACGCCTTCAACCCGGACACCGCCCAGGTCGAGGATTTCAAGCGCCGCTATGTGGAAGGCAAGGTCGGCGATGTCGAAGTCAAGGACGCCCTCGCCAAAGCCATCAATACCTTCCTCGAACCCATGCGCGAACGGTACCGCCAGTACGAAGCCGACACCGGCTTTGTCGACCAGGCCATCATCGACGGCACCGAAAAGATGCGCCAGATGGCCGCCGCGACAATGAAGGAAGTGAAGAGCGCCATGGGCCTGTCCGGATCGTTCAACCGCATCGCCCGGGCGGCGGAACGGCGGCGGAAGAAAATCGCAAAAGCATAGGCATTATGTGATAGATTTGCTACCGCCGTGCCTGGGCATAATGCCGGGCACGGCGGTTTCGTTTCGGATGTGGATAACCCGTTTCCGGTCAGTCGCGGGTGATTTGGTTTAGGAAGAAATCCGGGATTGCCCGTCCCCGCGTCCGGCCGCGTTTTGGCGCGGCGGTGCCGAGGGCGGCATCGTTGTAATGCCGGGCGTGGGTGATGGCGAGGGCGAGGGCGTCGGCTTCGTGATCGGTATCCGGCATGGCGCCGAGGTCAAGGATGACCTGCACCATGGCCCTGACCTGGTCCTTGTCCGCCCGGCCGTTCCCGGCCACGGACCGTTTCACCATCGCCGGCGCATAGCCGGTGACCGGCACCCCCTGCTCCGCCACGGACAGCACCGCCACCCCCCGGCCTTCGCCGATGGCTATGGCGGTTTTCGGGTTGTTCCCGGTAAACACCGTCTCGATTGCCGCGCACACCGGGGAGTATTCGCGAATCACCGCGCACAGCCCCCGGTGAATCGTCACCAGCCGGGCGGCGATGTCCGGACCGGTGGCGGAGATGCAGCCGCCGGCGAGGAAGGCGAGGCGGTTGGCCCGCCACTCCACAACGCCGTACCCGACATGCCGCGTTCCCGGGTCGATGCCGATTATCCGTTCCGCTGTTTCCATGCAGAGCCGTCCCCCGCACCCGCCGAATAGCGGGTTTTAAAGACAAGTACCAGCGCCGTCGTGGTCCGGCGCCGCCATTCGATCAAAGTTGTGATGTCAACAGTACGATTCCCGCCACCATTGTCAAGGAGCCATAGCGAGTCGCGCGGACATCGGGCAAAAGCATCCGCCTGGCCAAGGCGGGACGTATACGCCTATGGATTCCGTAACCGGGCATAGAGAAAGGCGTCCCGGATTACCCCGTTCTTCCGGACGAATTTCCGTAAAACCCCTTCCCGCACAAACCCGTTCTTCTCGAGCACCCGGCACGACGCCAGGTTGGGCGTGTGGACAAGGGCATGGACCCGAATGTAGAGGAGTTCGTCCAGGGCGTACGGCATGATAAGCGCGACCGCCCGGGTGGTAATTCCCTTCCCCCAGTACTCCTGCCCAAGCCAGTAGCCGAGTTCGACAGTCCCGGAGTGGTCCAGCACCAGCGGTTTCAGACCGATGCCGCCGGCGAGGGCGCCCCGATACTCGATGGCGAAGTCCATCACCGGATTTTGCGCGGCGGTGACCTCCAGCCAGTCGGCCGCTTCCTTGTCCGTGTACGGGTGCGGAAACACCATCGACAGGTACTCGGCAACGGCCGGATTGTTGCCGAGCCGGGGAAGGTCGGCGCGGTCCTTTTCCTCATAAGGCCGGACGACAACGTCGCCGTCCTGAAAACGATACTGCATCGGCTTGCTCCCTGCTTTTCACCATAATTTGACCAGAAGCTGTTCTATATACTGAAGCGCGCTGAAAATTCGGCTATTTGATCCCGTAACCTTCATGCGCGCTTCAGGCTTGGGATAAACGTTTCCCGAAAGTTAAAGTGGCTTTGGTATAACTTCGGATCGTCGTCGTAGACGAGGAAAAATGGCCGGCAGGCTTATTTTT
>JAJBTL010000323.1 GCA_020860865.1 Planctomycetota bacterium
ACATTTTAAAATCTCGCTGTAAGATATTCAGTCCTGTACGCGCCTGGCGATGTCCGGCCGCGTCTCCGGATTGTCGCCGTGAAAATATCTGGCTTCGTGATCCATCCGCGTCACGTTTTCGTACACCCCCCTGTCCCGTCGCACCAGTTTCGTGAAGCCCATTTCCTTGAGCCGAGCATCGCCGGTCGGCGTCGCCATCCCGACCGGGCGAATCACCCGGCATACCGGTTCGCCGCAGTGGGGACAGGTGGTGAGGGCGTCGTCGTGAATCGACTGGATGATGTCGAACGCGCCGCCGGCCGGGCAGGATTCGTTTTCGCACTCGTAGCAGTACCGGGGCATCGGGTGATTTCTCCAATCAATAAACAGTCCCAAAAGCGACCGGTTTAGAGCGTCTTCAAAACTTCATTGAGGAAAAAAAGTTTACCCGGACAGGCGGTGTAATTCACCGCCACCTGGCCGTGGCCGACTATTTCCTCGTTCTTGATGCCGTACTCCTGGAGGAGAAAGGCGAGGAGTCCGCGAAGGGCGGCGAGCTGCCGGGGCGACGCCACCTCTTCCTCGAAATTCCCGACCAATGCGATGCCGATGCACCACGAGTTTGCCTTGCCGCTCCCCTTCATCCTTACGTGGGCGCCGTCCAACTGTTCCCGCCAGCGCCGGCTCATCGCCACTTCGCCATCGGCCATGCCGTGGCCGTTCCCGATGATGAAATGGTAACCGAGGCCGTTTTCCCACTTGTTCACCTCGCGGTGGTAACGGTCGATGGACTCGGCCGACCCGGTCTTTGTGGCGGTATGGTGGACAACAATGTTCCGCCAACGCCCGGGCGTGGCGCGAACGCGCCAGGCCAATTCCGGCCGCACCGCCGGCAACGCGGCCAGCGCCTGGACAAAGCCCTCGCGGGACGGATCGTAAGCGACGTCGCCGCCGCTGAAGAACCACAGGTAGAGGAAGTACAGCGCCAGGAGAAGAAACAGGCCGGAGAGGATGGTCTCGGCCAGTTCTATTTTTTCCCGGTGGCTGTACCACCAGCGGAACGGTTTTCCGTCCGGCGGAATCAGGCGGAGGCGCTGGCTCGACATCGACCCGCCGTCCGGATGGACATAGGCGGTGCCGCTGACCGTGTCGCCGGCGGCGGCCAGCCTGGCGCTGTCCCGGACGGGACCGTCCGCCCGACCGTCCGCCCGACCATCCGCGTGGCTGTCGGCCGGAGTGGCGGTTGTGTTCGGAACGGCATGCCTGGTCGATGACCGTGTCTTCCGTTGTTCGCCACCGTCCGCGTCCGGCGATACCGGCCCGGACGTTTCCAAGCTGTCCGGACGGGCAGACCGATCCGTCGCTCCGACGGCGGCGGGCGTGGCGGCGTCGATGTCGGCACCGGTCGACCCGGCGGGTGCGGCATCCGCGTCCCGGTCGTCGCCGTCGGCGGGGTCGTCGTCCGCGTCCGGCGCCGGTATCGTATCCATTGACCCGGCCATCGGGGGCGTGGTCGGAGGGCGTACCGGAGCCGGAGTGTCCGGCGTTGGGTTTTCAGTCGTTTCGTTTTCTTCCATGCAATTCTTCCGGGACGGTTTAAACCGGCCGCCGCAGCATCGGAACAGAGGGACGCCGGCACGGCTGTGTGGCCGTCAATTTACATAAGCATTTCGCGGATGATGGCGCAGACCGTCGCCGCCGCCGTTTCGATCCGGAGGGTGAACGGGGACAGGCACATCCCCCGCGCGCCGTGGCGCCGGCATTCGTCGTACTCTTCCTGGGTAAAGCCGCCTTCCGGACCGACCAGCACCACGGCCGACGTCGTCCGGCCGAGGAGGTCACGGAAGGCGTAAGGATTTTCACCTCTGGCATCGGCCATGAGGAGGATGGCGTTGTCCCGCTTGGCCGTCGTCACCACATCCGGCAGTTTGGCCGGTTCGAAAATTTCCGGGAGATGGGCGCGGCGGGACTGTTTGGCCGCTTCGATAATCCAGCGCCGCCATTTCCCAATGTCCCCTTCCCCCTTGACGACGCTCCGGGTGCTGAGGACGGGGACGATGGCGTCGACGCCGAGTTCGGTGCATTTTTCGACAAGGATCTGCCAGCGTTTTCCTTTCGGGATGGCGGTGGCGATGGTGAGGCGGAGCGGCATGTGCGGCTCCGTCTCCACCGCGTCGACCTGAACCACGACGCCGTCCCGGGAGGCGTCCCGGATCACCGCCTCGGCCCGGTGGCCGGCGCCGTCGAAGACGATCACGGCGTCCCCCGGCCGCAGCCGAAGAACGCCGATGGCGTGGTGCGACTCCTGGCGGCCGATGACGTACTCGCCGGGCGCCAGGAGGATTGTGTCCAAAAGAAAACGCGGATTCGGCATTAGCTGACGACCTTATTATTTAATAACCTTGACCCGGTCCGATACCGGCAGTTGTTCAGGCTGTTTCGGGAACGAATTCGGCACGCCGAACGGCATCTGGGCGATAAGCATCCAGTTCGAATCGAGGTTCCACTCCTTGGCCACCTGTTCCTCGATGAGGTTGCCGTAGTGCTGGAGACTGGCGCCCATGCCAGCGTCCCGGAGCATGGTCCAGACGGTGAACTGGAGCATTCCGGCGCCGTTACTGGAGAACCACGGGAGCATCTCGGCATAGAGCGGGAAATTGTTCTGGAACCGTTTCACCGTCGTCTTGTCCTCGTAGAAAAGGACGGTGCCGTAGCCGATTGAAAAACTGGATATCTTGTCGTCCGTCGCCTTGAAGTTGTCGGGCGGAACCATCTTCCGGAGCGTCTCCCTGACGATTTCCCACAGCTTCTTGTGGTTCTCGCCAAGAAGAAGAACTATCCGGCCGGACTGCATATTAAAGGCGGACGGCGTATTGACGGACGCGTATTCGACCAGCTCCTGGAGCTCGGCGTCGGACAGGCTCGACCTTTCCGTCAGGTCGTAGTTGCTGCGGCGTTCGGCGATGGCGGCGCGGAAATCGTTCGACATGGGTGCCTCCTTTTTTGTGGACGGTTGCGCCGGCCGCTGTTCAACGCGGCGGGCCGCGACCGTCCGGGTATGGATGCCCTCACACTTGTGAACCTTCGTGCCTCGCGGTGCATTGCCGGGGTAACGGGTACCGGGCGCGCCGCGCGATAGTTTTCAAGTATAAACGAAACGCGCAATCAAGACAACCGGCGCCGGACGGCGACCGGGTTATTCAACATACACGCGCCCGACCCGGGGCGAAATACCCGTCGTCACGCAGTGGGGAATGGTCGCGCCCCATTCGGCCAGTTCTTCCGTACTGATGCGGTCGCCCCGGTCCGGCCCGAGAAGGGTGGCGACGGCGCCGACGGCGATGTCGGGGAATTCCGTGACGTCGACCATCGTATAATCCATGGACACCCGGCCGACCACCGGCGCCCGTTGCCCACGGATGAGGACCATGGCCCGGTTCGAATTTTCCCGCCGGTAGCCGTCCGCGTAGCCGACCGGAAGAATCGCCACCCGGGTCGGCCGGGACGTCGTGAACGTCCGGTCGTAGCCGAGGGTGTGTCCGGACGGGTAGTCCTTGACCTGGATGACGGAGCTTTTCCAGGACAGGGCTTGGCGGAGCGGCATTTCCCCGGCCATCTCCACCGGCGCGACATAGCCGTAGACCCCGGATCCCGGCCGCACCATGTCGAAATTGGCCTCCGGATACCTGATCACCGCCGCCGTCGACGAGGCGTGGCGGATAAACCGGTCCAGACCGGCGGCCCGGAGGCGGGCGGCGATCTGGTTGAATTCGTCAATCTGCTTTTGGCTGAACTCGGCGTCGCCCGCTTCGGCGAAGTGCATAAAAAGCCCTTCGACCTGAATCCCGGGAAGCGCCGCCACCGTTGTCACCAGGGTGACGCTGTCGTCCGGAAGGACGCCAAGTCGTCCCATTCCGGTGTCAATCTTGCAATGGACCGGCACTGTCCGGCCGTGCCGGTGGGCGGCGATGGCGGCGAGTTCGGCAATGTGCATTTCGTGGATGGACAGGGTCAGACCAAGCCGGACCGCCGCCTCGACCTCTTCCGGCAGGGTGGCGCCAAGAATATGAATCGGCACGCCGATACCGGCTTCCCTAAGAACCTGGCCTTCGAGGCAGGTCGCCACGGCCAGCCGTTCCGCCCCGGCCCGGATGGCGGCGCGGGCCACCGGAACGGAGCCGTGGCCGTAAGCGTCGGCCTTGAGGGTCGGCATGACGACGCAGTCCGGGCCGACCCATTCCCTGAACATTTCGATATTATGCCGGATGGCGCCGAGGTCGACCTCGGTCCAGGTTCGGTGAAGCGTCGGGTGATGGAGTTCGTGCACGGTCATGACGGGGGCGTTTCCTTCCGCCTGCCCTGGAAGGCGTACACGAGGGACGACGCCGCCGCGTTTTCGAAATCGGCGCCGCTCGCCAGGCCCCGGGCCAATCTGGACACGGTCACCGCCGGTTGCTTTTCGGCGATGACGCCGGCCAGATACTCGGCGGTGGCGTCGCCTTCGGCCGACGGCCGGGTGGCGATGATGACTTCCCGGGCGCCGTCCTTCAGGCGGCCGAGGAGCTCCTTGACCCGGATGTTGTCGGGGCCAATCCCATCCGCCGGTGACAACCGCCCTTGGAGGACGTGGTAGACGCCGGTGTAAAAATCGGCTTTCTCGAGGGCGATGACATCGCGGGGCAGTTCGGTGACGCAGATTTGCCCGGTGTCCCGGCTCGGGTCGGAACAGATGGCGCAGAGTTCGCCTTCGGCGATATGGAAACAGCGGGAACAGGCCCGGAGGTTTTTTCTGGCGTCACGGATGGCCAGGGCCAAGGCCATGGCGCTGTCCCGGGGAGTGCCGAGAATATGAAACGCGCAGCGTTCGGCCGAACGTTTGCCAATGCCAGGAAGCTTGGCGAATTCGTCTATGAGTTTTTCCACCGATGGTGGATACGGTATATTTTTAGCCATGACGGTTTTCTTTTTTCTGGTGTAACTTCATGCTCACCCACTGTACGGCGTGTCGCACCGCATACCGAACATCACCAACGCCGCCCGGCCGTCACCATTTTCGCCATCGCCACAGGGCCATGAAGCCAAGGAGGGCGAGGACGGAGAGGGACATGACGAACCAGAAGGCCCAGTTGTTGTTCGCTGAAATGGGCAGGTTGACGTTCATGGAGAAAATCGACACCACCATGGTCGGCACCTGCAGGCAGATGGTGATCATGGTGAGGGTTTTCATGAGGACGTTCAGGTTGTTGGAGACGATGGAGGCGTGGGCGTCCATCATGCCGGCCAGGATGTTTGTGTAGATTTCCGCCTGTTTGCCGCACTGGTTGTTTT
>JAJBTL010000273.1:0-1180 GCA_020860865.1 Planctomycetota bacterium
CTCCAGGACGGCGTGCAGATTTACGATCCGGCCAAGGCCGTCTTCATCGATCGTGAAGCATTTACATATAAAAAAGGCATTGCTCCGGAAAAACTCACCGATCTCATGGGTCTGTGGGGCGATTCGTCGGACAATATTCCGGGCGTGCCGGGGATTGGCGAAAAGATTGGCGTCCAGCTTATCCAGCAGTACGGCAGCCTCGAGAATCTCCTGGAACACGCCGACGAAATAAAGGGGAAGCGTGGCATCGTCCTCCGGGAAAACCGGGAACAGGCCTTGTTGTCGAAACGCCTCGCCACCATCGACTGCGACATGCGGGTCGAGTTCGACCCGGAGTCGGCCCGTATCAAGGGACCGGATTACGAAAAGCTCCGGGAGATGTTTACGGAACTTAATTTCCGCTCCCTCATTGGCAAACTCCAGGCGCCGGACGGCTCCGGCCCGGCCGCGCCGGCGGCGGCGCGGGAGGACATCGACTATACCTGCGTCACCTCCGAGGCCGATTTCGACACGTTCCTCGCCGCCCTCCGGGATCAGCCCGTCTTTGCCTTCGACACCGAAACGACCGGCCTCGATCCGCTCCAGAGCGAACTTGTCGGCATCGGCTTTTGCTGGCGGGAAAAGACCGGCTACTACCTGCCGTTCATGGGGCCGGAAGACTGTCCGGTATTGCCGAAGGCGTGTCTGGAACAGCTCCGAAAAATTTTCGAGGATCCGCTTGTCCAGAAAATCGGCCACAACATTCGCTTCGACGCCCTCGTTCTTCGGAACGCCGGCATCACCCTCCGGGGCGCCTCGTTCGACACTCTTATCGCCTCGTCCCTCGTCGACGGCCACCTGGTGGATCACGGGCTGAAAACCCTGTCCCGCCGCTACTGCGACGTGGAAATGACTTCCATCAAGGATCTCATCGGCAGCGGCCGGAACCAGATAACAATGGACCAGTGCCAGGTCGCCGACGTTACCAAATACTGCGGCGCCGACGCCGATATCACCTACCGCCTCCATACCTGCCTCAGTCCGCGCCTGGACGAACGCGGGGCGCGGAAGCTGTTCGCCGAGGTGGAAATGCCCCTCTCGGACGTGCTGACGGAAATGGAAGCGCTCGGCATCCGCCTCGATTCGGACCTCCTCGCCCGCGAGAGCGAAGAAACCGGCATCCTCCTCGACAGCCTGACCC
>JAJBTL010000273.1:1190-5248 GCA_020860865.1 Planctomycetota bacterium
CCGGGAAATCTACGACCTGGCCGGCCACGAGTTCAACATCGGCAGTCCGAAACAGCTTTCGACCATTCTCTTCGAGGAAATGGGTCTGCCGATTATTAAGAAAACCCAGACCGGCGCCTCCACCGACGAAAGCGTGCTCCAGGAACTGGCGCATCTCCACGGGTCGGAAATGGCGTCGCGGATTCTTGAATACCGCATGTACGCGAAGTTGAAAAACACCTATCTCGATGCCTTGCCGAAGATGGTCAATCCGAAGACTGGACGCCTCCACACCAGTTTTTCCCAGGTGCGGACCGCCACCGGCCGGCTGGCGTCGTCGAGCCCGAACCTGCAGAACATCCCTATCCGCACCGAACGGGGCAGGGCGGTCCGGGGCGCGTTTATTCCGGAAGCGGGCTGGTCCATGCTGGCGGCGGATTATTCCCAGGTGGAACTCCGCGTCCTCGCCGCCTTCTCCGGCGACGAAACGCTTGGCCGGGCCTTCCAGGACGACATGGACATTCACCGGGTCGCCGCCGCCGAAGTGAACCGTATCCGTCCGGAAGAGGTGACGAAGGAACAGCGGTCCGCCGCCAAGGCGGTCAATTTCGGCATCATCTACGGCCAGAGCGCCCACGGTCTCGCCGCGACGACGGGGATGTCCCGGGCCCAGGCTCAGCGTTTTATCGACGACTATTACGGCCGCTTCCCCCGGGTCCGCGACTGGATGGCGGAAGTGCTGGCCGAGGCGGAGAAAAACGGATTCGTCCAAACAATACTCGGCTTCCGCCGGGAAATCCCTGACATCAAGGCGACGAACCGCATGCGCCGGGCCAGGGCCGAACGCGAAGCCGTCAACACCATTATCCAGGGAAGCGCCGCCGACCTTATCAAGACCGCCATGGTCCGCCTGGCCGGACAATTGGCGGACCGGAAGATGGCGGCGCGGATGCTTCTTCAGATCCACGACGAACTGCTTCTCGAAGCGCCGCCCGAGGAAATCGACACGCTCCGGGATGTCGTCCGTGACGCGATGGAAAACGCCATCCCGCTGGCGGTGCCGCTCCGGGTCGACATCGGCGTGGGCGTTAACTGGCTGGAGACGAAATGACCCGGCCGGTCTACGGCGTCACCGGTTTGCCCTGTTCCGGAAAATCCTATGCGGCCGGGCTCCTCGCCGACGGCCGGGTGGACGGCGTTCAGGGCGTCCTCTTCAAGGCGGACGATGTCGGCCACGACGTTCTGACCCGGCCTGATGTCGTCCTGGCTCTCCGGCATCGGTTCGGCGACGAGGCCATCCGGGACGGCGATGCGGCGGCGGTGCGGCGGGCCATTGCCGAACGGGTTTTTTCCGACCGGCGCGAACTGGTCTGGCTCGAGAGCCTCGTTCACCCGCTGGTGACGGCGGAAGCGGACGCGGTCATTGCCGCGAACACGGCGGAACGGCCGGTCGTCATGGAGGCGGCGCTCCTCTTCGAGGCCGGGATGGACGACCGGTCCGACGTCATCCTCCTGGTCGAAGCGTCGTTCGAGACGCGTCTCGCTCGGGCCGAACGTCGCGGCTGGAACCGGGCCGAACTGGAACGGCGGGAGCGGCGGCAGATTCCCCTGTTCGAGGCGGCGCTCCAGGGGCGGAACCGGGGGAAAATCATCCGGGTACGGAATGACGCGGACGACGACGGCTTGGCCGGACGCATCCAGGACGCGCTTGTCCCGTTTCAGAACAGCTTGAGGGGATAACCGTAGAAAGGGTTGGGCCGACTGTGCCGTTCCAGCGTGCGGACACGGGTCGTCCGAAACGTGTTTCGCCCAGGACTCGGGCCGCACCGGAAACACAGCTTTACCATTGAATGGCCGACAGTAGTGGCCGACACCTTTCTCCAACCAGGCGTTCCGTGCGGGGCAGAAATCGGAACGCTAAAAAAAACAAACACAAGTTAATAAAAAACGAACACGAAAGGATACGAACATGAGTAGCGATGAAACACCGAAAAAACCGGCTCGGCGCCCTGGGCGTCCCCGCAAGGTCCAGCCGCCACCGGAACCGGTCGAGGCCGCACCGGAAGCGGCTGCCGAGCCAACGCCGCCGCCCCCGGCTCCGGTCGCGCCCGAGCCGGTCCCGCCGCCACCGCCGGCGCCGGTGGTTCATCACAAGGAAAAGACTGTCCGCATCAGCGCCCCGGCCCAGAGTTCGAACGGCGATGCCGGTCAGGACTCGCGTCCGAAACCGGCTCGCCGGCCCGGACGGAAACCGGCGGCGTCGCGGATGAGCGCGCCGACGGAAAGTCGTCACGACCTGGACGGCCTCTTCGCCACGCCGCGCATGGAGGATCCGATCACGCCGCCTGACAGCATGGCCATGCCGCCGATGCGGGAGTTCCCGGAACCGCCGCGTCCGCAGCGCCAAGTTATAATGCCGGAGCCTGAACCGGAATCGGAGCCGGAACCCTACGAACCGGTCGCCGCCGCGCCGGTTCCCGCCCCGGCGCCGGCGCCTGTCCTCCCGGCCGAAGCGGCCGACAGCCTGCCGGCACGGCCCGAGGCGGAAGCGTTTGTCCCGGCGCCGAAGGACGACGACGGCCCGATGAGCGAAGCCGAGGCAGAACGCCGCCACGAGGAGTTCGAGGCCAGCCTGTCCGCCGACCAGCGGGAACAGCGCGGCACCAAGCGGGAACAGATCTACGAACAGATCAAGCGGGGCAAACTCCACATCACCGCCCTCAAGGACATGACCGTCACGGAACTGCGGAAGCTGGCCCGTTCGGAAAAAATCGACGGCATCGTCGGCATGGTGAAACAGGAACTCGTCTTCGCCATCATCAAGAACCGGGTCAACCAGAACGGCCTCCTCTACGGCGAAGGCTGCATCGAAGTCCTGCCGGACGGCTACGGTTTTCTCCGGAGCCCGAAGTTCAGCTACCTGCCGTGCCCGGACGACATCTACATTTCGCCGAGCCAGATCCGCCGCTTCGGCATGCGGACCGGCCTGACAATTTCCGGGCAGATTCGTCCGCCCAAGGACAACGAAAACTATTTCGCCCTTCTCCGGGTCGAAGCCATCAATCACGAGGAACCGGAAGCCTTGAAGGACAAGGTGCTGTTTGAAGACTTGACGCCGTTGTTCCCGAACCAGCGCCTCGTCCTCGAGCACAGCCCGAGCGAGTGGTCGACCCGCATTGTCGACCTCGTCATGCCTATCGGCAAGGGCCAGCGCGCCCTGTTTGTCGCGCCGCCCCGGACCGGTAAGACCGTCCTTCTCCAGGACGTCGCCAATGCCGTCGCCGCCAACAATCCGGAAGTGAAACTGATGGTTCTCCTTATCGACGAACGTCCGGAAGAAGTGACGGAAATGGAGCGGTCGGTGAAGGGCGAGGTGGTCAGTTCGACCTTTGACGAACCGACCAGCCGCCACATCGCCGTCGCCAACATGGTTATCGAGAAGGCGAAGCGCCTCGTCGAATACGGGAAAGACGTCGTTATCCTCCTCGACTCCATCACCCGTCTCGGCCGCGCCCACAACGCCGAAGCGCCGCACTCCGGCCGCATCCTGTCCGGCGGTGTCGACGCCAATGCGCTCCAGAAGCCGAAGCGGTTCTTTGGCGCCGCCCGTAACATCGAGGACGGCGGGTCGTTAACGATCATCGGCACCGGCCTCATCGACACCGGCAGCCGCATGGACGAAGTCATCTTTGAAGAATTCAAAGGCACCGGCAACGCCGAACTCCACCTCGACCGTCGCCTCGTTAACCGCCGCCTCTACCCGGCCATCGACGTCAACCAGTCCGGCACCCGTAAAGAAGAACGCATCGTCCACCCGGACGAACTGAACCGAATCTGGATGATCCGGAAATACCTCAATGATATGAACGCGGTGAACGCTATGGAGTTTCTCCATACAAAGATGAAGTCGCACAAGACGAACGCGGAGTTCCTCATGACCATCAATGTGCCGCGGTAGTCACCGCCACAGAACGCCGCGTTTTATTCAGGAAGCCCGACAGAAAATGGCGCGATTCTTGTATGTAACTTTCTTGAAATTCTAATTACAAGCTGTTAATAACCGGTCTCGTCGACGTATA
>JAJBTL010000371.1 GCA_020860865.1 Planctomycetota bacterium
CACCTCCTCCTCGCCGCGACACTCTCCCTCTCTCCCCCTCATCAACAACTCACGCCCACCCACCCGCCTGTGGGGACCCCCCCCGCCCCGCCGCCCCCCCCCCCCCCCCCACGCCCACGACTTTATCGTGGACAAGGAATTCGGCTACGACACCATGGTCGGCGAGGGCGACATCACCCTGTCCGGCGGCGAGCGCCAGCGCATCGCCATCGCCCGGGCCATTCTTCATAATCCGCCCATCCTCATCCTGGACGAGGCGACGTCGAGTGTCGACTCGGAGACGGAAAAGGCGATTCAGACGGCCATCTCCGAACTTATCCGCGAACGTACCGTCATCGCCATCGCCCACCGCCTGGCAACGCTCCGGAACGCCAGCCGCCTCGTTGTTGTCGAGGAAGGCCGCATCGCGGAAACGGGCAGTCACGACGAACTGATGCAGGCGGACGGCATCTATGCCGGACTGGTCCGGACCCAGACCGAACTCAATAAGCTCCGGGCCGAGGCGAACATTATCGACACGTCGTAACCGGCTAACGCCGATGACAGAACGCGTGGCGATGCTCCCGTTTTAAAGTGTATTCTTTCACATTTACCCATCCCGAGGGCGCCGTGCCTGAGTGCGGCGCCCTCTCCGTATCCCCATGGCTGGCTGGTCGAGGTCTAATTTAACGTAGAGGACAGTGTACAGTAGACGCGTACCCGGGTCCGCCGGGTTTCCCGCACATGCGGGACGCTGTTCCAGGAAAGGACCTGTTATGCTTGCCATCCGCAAAGCCGAAGACCGTGGCCTCGGTCGGACCAGTTGGCTCGACTCGCGGCATTCATTTTCATTTGCCAATTACTACGATCCCGACCAGGTCGGGTTTTCCGATCTCCTCGTCATCAATGACGACCGGGTGACGCCGCGCGGCGGTTTCGGCACCCATCCGCACCAGAACATGGAGATCTTTTCATACGTCCTCGAAGGCGCCCTCGAGCACCGGGATTCCATGGGCGTCGGCTCCGTGAACCACCAGGGCGACATCCAGATGATGTCGGCCGGGACCGGCGTGTTCCACAGTGAATTCAATGCGTCCGACAAGGAGATGCTCCGCTTCCTCCAAATCTGGATTGTTCCGGACCGGCAGAACGTCAAGCCCCGGTACCACCAGAAACACTTCCCGAAAGAGGAAAAACGCGGCAAACTCCGTCTCGTTATTTCTCCCGACAACGAGGAAGGGACCCTCCCGGTTTACCAGGACATCCGGGTCTACGCAGGGCTTTTCGACGGCGATGAGGAATATACCTTCACCCTTCCGGAAAATCGGTACGCCTATGTCCACGTCGCCCGGGGCCGGGTCCACCTGAACGGGAAACCGCTGAAGGAAGGCGACGGCGTCCGTATCCGGAAGGAACGGGAACTGCATTTCAGCGACGGTGAAGGGGCGGAAGTGCTCCTGTTCGATCTCCGGCCGCACGAAATTCCCGACATTCGCTAGTCACTCTCACGATGACCCCATGGCTGTTATGGGGTCATCTTTTTGTAACCCGCCCTTTCGCTCCAAAGGAGCACGGTATGAGCGTTCTTGAACCGTCCGGTCCCAAACCCGGCGTCAGCCCGTCATCGCCGGAAAAATCCACTCCGCCCGCCACACCACACGCCCCGCCCCCGGTCGCTGAACAGGTGTCGTTTATTATCGAGCACAAGGTTCGGCCCGGCCATCAGGCCGACTACGAAAAATGGCTCCATAACATCATTACGGAGGCGGGGAAGTACCACGGCCACCTTGGCGCCCACGTGGCCAAGCCGCCGCCCGGCGGCGATACCTACACGATTTCCGTGCGCTTCGCCGAACGCGAGGACGCGGTGAACTGGATGAATTCGGAGACGCGGAAACATTTGATGCAACAGGTCCAACCGCATATCGCCGGACCGGAACATCTCAAAATCCTCAGTGGCATCGACTACTGGTTCACGCCCGCCACCGGCGGCGTCTCGCCGCCACGGTGGAAACAGTGGCTCACCACGGTGTCGGCCATCTGGCCGATTGCCATCATCCTTCCGCATATTTTAAAGTACCTGTTCCAGGCCGTGCCGGCGCTTGGCCGGGTGCCGTTTGCCCAGCTCATCAGCACCATGTGCACGGTCGGGCTTCTCGTCTACGTGATCATGCCCCGGTACTCGCGGTTGATAGCGCGGTGGTTGTCGAAAAAATAACAGACCTTACAATTGGTACAAACGCGGTCGGGCGAGGGGAACCACGGCGAGCCATGGGAGGCAGCCATGCCTGACACCGCCTTCGTCAACGGGAAGTTCACCACCCTCGATCCGGACAATCCGCACGCGGAAGCGGTGTTTGTCAAAAACGGCGTCTTTCAGGTTGTTGGCACAACAGAGGACGTCCTTCAGGCTTCCGGCCGCGAAGCCAGGGAAATTGACCTTCAGGGCCGCGCCGTTCTGCCGGGCCTGAACGACAGCCACCTCCACCTCATCCGTGGCGGCCTCAACTATAATATGGAACTGCGGTGGGACGGCGTGCCGTCCCTGTCCGACGCCATGCAGATGCTCCGGCGCCAGGTCGACATCACCCCGGCGCCGCAGTGGGTCAGGGTGGTGGGCGGCTTTACGGTGAACCAGTTCGCGGAAAAACGTTTGCCGACGTTGGACGAACTGAACGATGTCGCGCCTGACACGCCCGTCTTCATCCTCCACCTCTACGACCGCGCCCTCCTGAACCGCGCCGCCATCCGCGCCTGCGGCTTCGACCGGAACTCGGCGAATCCGCCGGGCGGCGAAATAGAACACGACAGCCGGGGCGAACCGACCGGCATGATCGTCGCCAAACCGAACGCCGCCATCCTCTACATCGCCCTGGCCCGGGGGCCGAAATTGACGCCGGACGATCAGCTCATTTCGACCCGCCAGTTCATGCGGGAACTGAACCGCCTCAGCGTGACCTCGGCCATCGACGCCGGTGGCGGATTCCAGAATTATCCTGACGATTACCGCATCATTGAAAAATTGGCCCGGCGGAACGAGCTTACCGTCCGTATCGCCTACAATCTTTTCACCCAGAATCCTGGCGGCGAGTTCGACGATTTCTCAAAATGGACCGCCTCGCTCCGGCCCGGAAGCGGCGACGACATGTACCGCCTGAACGGCGCCGGCGAAATGCTTGTCTACTCCGCCGCCGACTTCGAGGACTTCCGTCAGCCCCGCCCGGACATGCCCGGGAACATGGAAGGCGATCTCGAACGGGTCGTCCGCGTCCTTCTGGAAAAGCGCTGGCCATTCCGCCTCCACGCCACCTATGACGAAACCATCCGCCGCGCCCTGGACGTATTCGAACGGGTCAACCGGGACATCCCGTTCGACAGACTTCGCTGGTTTTTCGATCACGCGGAGACGATCAGCCCGGAAAATATCGACCGCGTCGCCGCCCTCAACGGCGGCATCGCCGTCCAGCACCGGATGGCCTACCAGGGCGAGTTTTTCGTCGACCGCTACGGCGCCGAGGCCGCCGTCGCCGCGCCACCCATTCGTCGTATCCTGGAGGCCGGCATCCCGGTCGGCGCCGGCACCGACGCCACCCGCGTTGCCAGCTATAACCCGTGGGTCTGCCTCTGCTGGCTGGTGACCGGGAAAACCTACGCCGGTATGCAACTCACCAGTCCGGAAAACACGCTTGACCGCCTCGCCGCCCTTCGGCTGTACACGGTGGGAAGCGCCTGGTTCTCCAGTTCGGAGGACAAGAAGGGCCGCATCGCTCCGGGTCAACTGGCCGATTTCATGGTGCCGTCGGTGGATTACTTTGCCGTCCCGGCCGACGACATTAAATACATCACGTCCGACCTTACCGTCCTAGGCGGCAATTTCGTCCATGGTGACGGCGTCTTTAAGGGCTTCGGCCCGGGCCCGCTCCAGGTGTCGCCGTCGTGGAGCCCGGTCAAGGATTATCCCGGCTACACCGTAGCGAAGGACATCCGTGCCGCCTGCGCCGAAGCCGCCGCCAACGGTGACTGCACCTGCGGCGGCTGCGCCACCGGACCGGCCATCGACAAGCCGTCCTGGGTCAGGCGCATTCCGGAAGACCGGGAACGCTTTTTCTGGGACAGCCTGTCGTGCGGCTGCTGGCTGTGACGGCGGTCCGCGATTACAGCCGATAGCGCCACGTAACGCGCGGCGGCCCAATCAATATTCTTTTCGAACAGCGACCCCCAGGCGGCGGTCGCCGTTCTTTTTTTTTAACAAAGGCGAAATGGCGCCTTGACAATGGCGGGGGCGAGAGTATAATAAGAATTATTACTATTAACGAAAGATTATTACCATGCTTGTCCACGAGAAACCCGGTGACGATGTGCGCTTCGCCGAACTGTGCCGCGAACACGGCTGGCGGCGGACGGCCCAGCGCCGCGCCGTCTTCAACCTGCTCTGCGGCGACCGGAGCCACCCGACCGTCGACACTGTGTGGCGGGACGTCAAGGCGAATCTCCCGGACATCTCCCTGGACAGCGTCTACCGGATTCTCGACGACTTTTCCGGCGTCGGCCTGGTCCGGCGGCTGACCGCCAACAAGGTCATCCGCTACGACGCGGACACCAGTCCGCACGAGCATTTTCTCTGCCAGCGCTGCCAGCGGCTGTTCGACTTTTCCAGCCTCGACCCGAAACCGCTTGTCCGGGTGTGCCGCCGGTTCGGGCGGGTCACGGCCATCGAGGTCACGGTGCACGGCGTCTGCCGGGATTGCCTGGAAGCGGGGGAAGGTGAATTGGCCGGGTAGCCATCAGGTCGGTCGAGACGATTGCCACAAAGTCCATTATGTAAAACGCGCCGCCGTGGATTCGGGTATGGGAACCCGGTTTTCACGGGTGAGGGGCGCACTGATGTTTATTTCGTAGAACGTTGTGCCACGCTATTTTTCAGGAATTTTTACAAGGAGAAATGCCATGAGTGTGAAGCCCGATTCGAAGACCGCCGCCAACCTTGCCTATGCCTTCGCCGGCGAATCCCAGGCCCGGAACAAGTACTGCTACTTCGCCGAAGTGGCCCGTCAGGAAGGGTTCGAGCAAATCGCCCAGATCTTCGAAGCCACCGCCAACAACGAACGCGCCCACGCCAAACTGTGGTTCGAGGCCCTTGGCGGCATCGGCGACACCGCCGCCAACCTTGCCGCCGCCGCCGCCGGCGAACGCGAAGAATGGACCGACATGTATA
>JAJBTL010000299.1 GCA_020860865.1 Planctomycetota bacterium
CGTTGTCGTGGTGCCAGGTGGCGCCGCCGCAAAACTGGAGCGGCAGGCCGGGCCGAAGCGATTCACGGATAATCGCCGCCACCTCGGTGGAATGGACCGGCAGGAGGATGATTTCCGGGCGCTCGCGGGCGATGTTCGTGAAGATATCGGAAAAATCGTACATCCGGTCCTCGTCCGCCACCCAGGCGTAATGCTCCTCCGCGACAATGGCGCCGCCGTCGGCGATGAAGCGATCCCGGAAGGCGTCGAACACCGACTTGGCATAGCCGAAACGGTCGTTCAGGATTGCCGCCGCCCGGCTGTAGTCCAGGCGTTCCCGAACGTAGCGCGCCAATGCCACGCCCTGAAAGCGGTCGTCAAAGAGGACGCGGAAACACCAATCGCCGTTGTAGCCGATGAGCGGGCTGGTAACGCTCGGGGAAATAAGGACAACCTGTTTTTCCCGCACCACCGGCACCATTGCCAGCATGAGCGTGGTGGACATGGGTCCGATGATGGCGTGGACGCCTTCTTCTTCAATAAGGCTGGTCACCGCCGCCACCGCTCCGGCCGTGGTGGATTCGGGGTCCCGAAAGACAAGTTCAATGCGGTAGCCGTGCCTCTCGGCGTCCTTGTTGAAATCGTCCATCCGGAGCGTGATTCCGGCGATGAACTTTCTCCCGGATTCGGCCAGTTCACCCGTTGTCGACAACGCGACGCCTATCCGGGCCACCGGAACGTCCGAAGCCGCCGCCGGCGTTCCGAAAGGGGACAACGACATGAACAGCACAACGGCGCACGCGACCGCTTTCATCCTCGTCAGCATGGACTTATAGACTCCTCAAGATATATTTCATTAAGTGGATGGGAAACGCCCATTGACTATACACATGACTGCCGATCAGGTGCTATTAGAGGCGCCATGGTTTGTCTAGTATAAATAGTTTTAGTGAAAAAACAATAATTATCGGATTAAAAAGAGAGCGGACCGACGCTGTTTAGCGGTTTACCTGGCAAAAAAAAAGACGCAACCTTGAACAGGCTGCGTCTTTTTGGGATTTTTTTACTGGTACATAGCAGTGGACCATTAACCGAAGGGCAGAGTTATTCCGACTTTTCTTCAGGCTTGACCGTCATGTCGATTCCGAATTCGTCGACGCCTTCCTCGGTCGGGACGACTTCTTCCTCGCTGGCGTTGACTTCGGCGCCGACATCGACTTCGGCCTCTTCCGCTTCGGCATCGACCTTTTCCATCTCTTCAGCCACCGCTTCGGCGGCGAGAGAGGCCGGGCTTGGTGTCTTTCACCACAGCGGCGCGGGGCTTGTCGCCCTTGGTCTTCGGGGCGGGGACGCCGCCTTCGACCAGTTCGAACAGCACCTGACGGGCGCCGTCGCCGACGCGGGTCTTCGACAGGTGAAGGATACGGGTATAGCCGCCCTGGCGGTCCTTGTAGCGGACGCCGAGATCTTCAAAAAGCGACCGGACCAGCGCCTGGTCGTGGAGGAGACGGATGGCGCGGCGGCGGGCGGCCAGATCATCCGGGCCCTTTTTCGCCAGGGTGATGAGCTTTTCGGCAAACGGCCGCGCTTCCTTGGCCTTGGCCGGAGTCGTGATGATGCGCCCGTGCGTGAACAAAGCCGCCACCATGTTCCGATACATCGCCTTGCGGTGGCTGGAGGTCCGGCTGAGTTTGCGACCGCGATTCATGTGTCTCATTGTTTACAATCCCATCAAGAAGGCCCGACAGTCAGGCGGCCTGGCACTCCGCCGCCGTAACTGCTCCGTTAACGCTTCGCCCACCACGCGAAAACCGGCGTCAACCATACCCATGGGCCGCTTCCGGCGATTGTTCAGACCACAAAAACAGTGTGGAAAGAAAACGTTCCGGAGCTCCCACGAAAAAATGAATCAATCAGTGAGGATGTTACTGGCATTGCAAACCGCGAACTGTAACGACGCCGTCCACGCTGTGTAACACTATCAATCATGCTCGCCGCCAGGCACGTCCCGCTCACCGATACCCTGTATTGTAGCACTTGGCGCTGCGTCGGGACGCAGGCCTACGCGTCACTCATGCCGAACGAAAGACCCTGTTCGATAAGCTTCTGCTTGATTTCTTTGAGACTGGTCTTGCCGAAATTCCTGACCTGGAGCATGTCCGCTTCCTGCCTGGTAACGAGGTCGCGGATGGTTTTGATGCCTTCGGCGGCAAGGCAGTTGGCGGCACGGACCGACGGCTCGAGAACCGAAACCGGCTGGTTGAGTTTTTCAGCCAGGGCCGAGTTGTCGGACGATTCGCCGCGCTCGCCATCCTGCTTGACTTCGACTTCGGTACCGGCGACAGCGGTCGTTTCGGTGCCGAGTTCGTAGTATTTGACAAACGGGTTCAGGTGTTTCCGGAGAATGGTGGCGGCTTCTATGAGCGCCTGTTCCGGCCTGATGGTGCCGTCTGTCCAGATTTCGATGATGAGCCGGTCGTAGTCGGTCACCTTGGAGACGCGCGTTTCCACAACCCGCCAGCGGGAACGGCGCACCGGCGAGAATGACGCGTCCAGGGGAATGACGCCGATGGTGTCCTGGGACTTCCAGGTGAAGTCTTCGGACCGGACATAGCCCCTGCCCTTGCGGAACTCGACTTCGGCCTTGAAGGTGGTGTTGGCGCCTTCGACCGTGGCGATATGGAGGTCCTTGTTGACAATTTCGACGCCCATGGGGGCGGTGAAATCACCGGCGGTGACCGGGCCGGCACCGGTTTTCTCGATGCGGAGCGTTTCCGGCGAGTCGCCTTCGTAGGCGACCAGCATTTCCTTGACGTTCAGGGCGATATCGATAACATCTTCGACAATTCCCGGAATGGCGGCGAACTCATGGAGCGCACCGTCAAGCTTCAGGGAGACCGGGGCGACGCCTTCGAGCGAACTGAGGAGAACTCTCCGAAGGGAGTTGCCGATGGTGACGCCAAAGCCGCGTTCGAACGGTTCGATGGTGAATTTACCATACGTATCCGTCGAACTTTCGGTGTCCATCACCACCCGCGTCGGAAGTTCAAAGCTCTTCCAGCGAATGCGCATATATATTTCCTCCTTTTCCCGACGTTCGGCTTCGTGATCAACTGGACGGTCGCTCGTTGGAGTATGGATTCACACCCACAATCCCACACCTCGCCGTCACCGGATCATCATCGCGACACACGCCGGAAAGGAAACGGATTTTACAAAAAAACTTCGTACTAGTGGCAGTCCAGTTTACGGTTCCAATATCACTGGTTGCCATTCCGCTCACCACTGCTCTTACCAGTCAGGACAAGTAAAAACATCGTACTTGTGCGGAAAGTAATTAGACGCGCCGACGCTTGCGCGGACGGCAGCCGTTGTGGGGAAGCGGTGTCACATCTTCGATGGCCTTAATGGCGACGCCGGCGGCCTGGAGACCACGGATGGCGCTTTCACGGCCACCGCCCGGTCCCTTGACCAGCACTTCCATCTCGCGCATGCCTATCTTCATCGCCTTTTCCGCAGCGGATTCGGCGGTCTTTTGGGCGGCGAACGGCGTCGATTTCCGGCTGTTCTGGAATCCGGAAGTCCCGGCCGAGGCCCAGACAAGGGTATTACCATAAATGTCGGTGATGGTGATGATGGTGTTGTTGAACGTCGCCTTGACGTGGACAACACCCTTCGCCACCGACTTCTTGACTTTCTTTTTGTGATACCGTTTCGCCATTATTACTCTCCTAGCGCGTTTCCGGAAATTATTGCTTCCCTGTTGCGTTTTCGGGCCCGAGAGAAATAAGCCAAAACGCGCCATGGAAGGGTGTACTATTTGTGAAAACGCTGTAAAGGCCTTACACCGCCTGTCCCTCCAGGGGATACTCGAACGGTTCCTGCGGCCATTCCCTCATAAGGTTCCGGTTGGTTATCCGGCGCCTCGTGATTAACGCATTGCCTTCACGGACTTCTTGACCGCGACCGTCTTCTTCTTGCCCTTGCGGGTACGGGCGTTGGTCCGGGTCCGCTGGCCACGAACCGGCAGGCCACGACCGTGGCGAATTCCCCAGTAGCAACCGATCTTTTTCAGGCGTTGCAGGTTCTGCGCCACCTGACGGCGAAGCTGGCCTTCGACCACATAGGATTTATCAAGAAGAGAAGCGATTTGACCGATCTCTTCTTCGGTAAGGTTTTTCGCGCGCGTCTTCGGATCGATGCCGAGTTCGGCGACAATCTTCTTGGCGGTGGTGTTGCCAACGCCATAGAGATAGGTCAGAGCGATTTCAACCAATTTTTCGTTCGGAATGTCAACACCAAGAATTCTCGGCACCGTGCGCCTCCTGCTTCAAGCGAATACAAGCCTTGCGGCGAAAAAAATACGATAGTATCAGCCCTGGCGCATCTTATGCCGGGGGTTGACTTTGCAAATAATGCGCAAAACGCCTTTGCGACGGATCATCTTACAGTGTTCGCAGCGCTTGCGGATGGACGGGGTGACTTTCATTGTTCCACTCCTCGGTCTTGGTACTCGTTTTACGTATAGTGCTCGAATGTTGGCATTGTTAAAAAATTGGCCGGCACCCGACTCCCGTACCGGTGAACAACTCTTACTTTACCACCAATTCGCCCAGCTGGTACAGCCGGACTGGTTCCCGATCCTAGCCGCGGTAGGTAATCCGGCCGCGTTTCAGATCATACGGCGACAGCTCCACCGTTACCTTGTCTCCGGGCAGAATGCGGATGAAATTTTGCCGCATCTTGCCGCTGATATGCGCAAGGACGACATGGCCGCTGTCGAGCTCGACGCGGAACTGGGCATTCGGTAACGCCTCGCGAACCGTCGCCTGGACGCTAATCGACTCTTCTTTTGCCATGTTCGTTTACAACTCCGTTAAAATAATCGGACCATCCGGGCCAACAGCCACGGAATGTTCAAAGTGCGCCGATATGGTCCGGTCCTTGGTATAAACTGTCCAACCGGCCTTCTGGGCGACCAGCACTTCCGAGCGGCCGACATTCACCATCGGTTCAATGGCGAGGACCATCCCGGTTTGGAGCGTGAGATCGGGAAAATACCCGTCGAGCCGCTCCCGGGGACCACAGACATAGTTCGGAATCTGCGGCGCTTCGTGCATATCCGATCCGATGCCGTGTCCGACCAGATGCTTCACGACGGAAAACCCGTTCGACTCGACTTCCTTATGAACCGCCGCCGAG
>JAJBTL010000349.1 GCA_020860865.1 Planctomycetota bacterium
GACTTTTCACATAAATACGGCGCCAAGAAACATACGATTTCGGCAGTGACTGATATTCTCAAAGTACTTTCACCTCCACCACCACCGTGGAACAGAATTCTACCCGGTGGTATCGTAAGCGCAATTGACGTGTTTGCGGGTTATCTCCTTTTAGATACTTTGATAGCAAATTAGGATCGTCACCATGAAAATTGGGGTGCCATTTTAATCAACAAGTCTTTTCACTTGGCCCCGACCTTTGACCACGGTGCGGGTTTGGCCCGAAACATCACGGACACCGAAAGAGCGGAAAGACTGACAACAAAAGATCATAATAGATCAATAAAAACATATGCGGACAAAGCGCGGTCGGCTCTCTACCTTAATACAAATGATCGAAAAACACTTAGAACCATCGAGGCTTGGCTCGAGTTTACCAGGAACATACCGGCAACCAGAAAGCGTTGGCTTGAAATTTTGGAAAACCTCTCCGAGGTCGACATCGAGACCATTATCAGAAAAGTCCCTCGAGAAAGACTTAGTGAAACCGGCGTAACGTTTACTCTGGAACTACTCCGCTACAACCGACTGCGGTTACTGGAAGACTATAATGTGTAAAGTACTTTTTGTCGCGTGGCGTTCCCCCAACATCCCTCAGTGGGGCCCTATCGGCCGTTTCGACCGGCATGGCGAGAATTACCGGTTCGTCTATACAAAAGGGGCGACGACGCTCGCCGGTTTTGAGCCATTTTTAGAAATGCCTCATCTGGAAGAAGTCTACGAGTCCGACGAATTACTGCCGATTTTTCAAAATAGAATGTTATCTCCCCAGCGGTCGGAATACCGTGATTTTCTTATCTGGAGTGGATTTGATCCTGACGTCACACCAGATCCCTTGGATTTATTGGGAGTAACGGAAGGTAAGAGAGCGACCGACCAACTCGAACTTTTTCCATGTCCGCAACCGGACAAGGATAAAATGTTCAGACTCAACTTCTATCTTCATGGAATCAAGTATTTACCAACTGCCGCGAAAAATGAAATCAAAAACTGTAAACCGGGTGATGCGCTTGCTTTTATGTTCGATGTCTCAAATGTCAATGATCCCGACGCTGTGGCGGTTCGCACGACCCTGAATAAAAGAAGATTTCTGATTGGATACCTACCACGGTACCTTGCCAGGGATGTCAAGAAGCTATTTACCCAAACCACCACAAAGAATGTCTCCTTGGTAGTCGGCAGAGTGAACTCCGGCGCTCCAATGCAACAATTAATGTTATGCAAAATGGCCGCACCATGGCCGAACGACTTCAGTCCGTGCCAAGGTGAGGAGTTCCAACCAATCCCGCGCCTGGCTCCTTAAACTTGGACGACGCACTTACTATGGTTGGGCGAGTTGCATATCTCCTCGAAGGCCGGTAACGCGCTTTTACTTTGCGTCCTCCCTGTCCTTCTTTATAATGCTCCGGTGTGGATTGACGCTTTCCATTCGCGTTTTTTTTGCGCCGCCTTCGATTCGACAAGGATTTTCCAAATGAAAGAGTATCAGATTGCCTCCCTGCCCGGGGACGGGATCGGGCCGGAAGTTATTGACGCGACCGAGGCGGTGTTGGACGCGGCGGGGAAGCGGTTCGGGTTTACGCCGAAATTTCACCGGCAGCCGTATGGGGCCGAATATTATCTGGAGCACAAGAAGGCGCTGCCCGATTCCGGGATGCGGGAACTGGCGACGTATGACGTCATGCTCCTCGGCGCCATCGGCGATCCACGGGTGCCTCCGGGACCGCTTGAACAGGAAATCCTCCTGGCGCTCAGGTTTCACTTCGACCAGTATATCAATCTCCGGCCGGCCATGAACTTTCCCAATGTCCCACTTCCGGTGACGCTCCCGGACGGGGTCGACCTGGATGTCGTCATCGTCCGCGAAAACACCGAAGACCTGTACATGGGTATGGGCGGCGGCGGAACCGGGTTTTTCTCGACCACCCTCGGGGCCGAACGCGGGCTCTACCAGTTGTACGGCAACCTGCAGGTTGAAATGACCCAGCCGCTGGATGCGGCGTTTTCCGTCGGCTTTATGACGCGGCCGGCGATTGAGCGGGTTACCCGTTATGCCGGCAACCTGGCCCGGCAGCGCGGAGAAAAGCGCGTCGTCGTCGTGTCGAAAGCCAACGCCGTTCCCCACCTGTACGGGTTCTGGGACAAGGTGACGGCTGAGGTGATTGCGAAGGAGTTTCCCGACCTCGAATATTCGCGGCAAAATGTGGACGCCATCTGTTACCTGATGGCGATGAAACCGGCCGGCTGGGGCGTGGTCCTCTGCCCGAACCTGTTCGGCGACATCGTCTCCGACCTCATGTCCGGGCTGGCCGGCGGGCTTGGGCTGGCGGCGGCGGGGAATATCGGCGACGGCTTGTCCATGTTTGAACCGGTGCACGGATCGGCGCCGACCATCGCCGGGACCGGCAAGGCCAATCCGCTGGCGGCTATCCTGTCCGGCGCGATGCTCCTGCGGCATGTCGGGGAAACGGACGCGGCGGCGGCGGTGGAGAAAACCGTCCGCGACTACCTCGCCTCGGGCCGGCCACTGCCTGTTGAACAAGGCGGCAGCGCCGTGACGGCGGAGGTGGCGCACAATGTGGTGGAAATGCTCCTCCAGTAATGCGTCTCACCGAGGCGACCGCGTTCGGATCGCCGGTTATATCTGCATCGCGGCACGCTTAAATAGGTAAAACGAAAACGCGAAAAAAAGCGGTCGGGCGGAGTCCAGTACGATATACCTCTGGACTCCGGCCGGACCGCCCTTCCTTGCCGCATGGATCGGCACTCCATTCCTTACCGGTATTCGTCACCGGTCCAACAGATCCACCAGCGTCGGCATGTCACCTACCTCATAGCGTTTCTTGAAATCCTCTGTTTCGTAAATCTCCGGTTTCAAGGTCATGAATTCGGCCGGGAACGGTCGCGAGTTTTCGACCTTGACGTCGATGACGACAGGCGTTTCGGCGTCGCGGGCGGCGTCGAAAACGGAGGCGAGTTCGTCCCGCTTTCTCACGGTGAAGCCGGCGGCGCCCATCGATTCGGCGGTCTTGGCGAAGTCTATCGGGTCGAGGGCGACGCCGTAGAGGCTTTGGCCGGTGTCTTCCTGTTCGGCTTCGATAAAACCGAACGAGTCGTTCGAAAAGACCACGTTGATGACCGGAAGCTTGTATTTTACCTGGGTGGAAACATCATGCATGACCATGGCGAAGGCGCCGTCGCCATTGAGGGTGAAAACCTGCCGTTCCGGATACTGCAGCTTGGCGGCGATGCCGCCGGGGACGCCGTATCCCATCGTGGCGAACAGGCCGCTCGTGGTGAAGCGTTGGCCTTTCCCGTTCATGTCGAGGAGGCGGATGGCGTGGATGGTGGTGTTGCCGACGTCGGTTATGAAGACGGCGTCGTCCGTGGCGATCCGGTTTATTTCCTTGAACACCGGTTCGCAGCGGAGCGGGACGTCGTCCCGGTCGGCGAATTTGGCGAGGTACGCTTTCCAGTTCCGCATGTTCGCGAGGTTTGGTTCGATCCATTCCGGATTCTTTTTCCGCGACGCGGTTTCGGCGAGAAGGCGGAGCGTTTCGCCGGCGTCGGCGAGAATGGGGATGTCGGTAAAATGGCGGCGGCCAATCTTCGCCGAATCGACGTCGATTTGGATGAGTTTGGCGTTTTTCGGGAAAAACGTCCGGGCGAACGGGAAATCGCTTCCGACGAAGAGGATGACGTCGGATTGGGCCAGGGCCTCGTTCCCCGGTTTCGAGGCGACGCGGGCGGCGGTGCCGAGATGGTGGTCTTCCGCGTCCGGGATAATGCCTTTCGCCAGGACCGACAGGACAATCGGCATGTCGAGGTGGTGGGCGAGGCGGACGACATCGTCGCCGGCGCCGCGAGCGCCCTGCCCGACATACATGACCGGGCGTTTGGCGTCAGCGAGAAGCCGGACGGCGCGCTCGATATCGTCCTGATGCGGCGACGGCGCGGCCCGTCGGAAGCTGCCGGCGGCGGAGACGGCGAGGTCGGCCGGGATGTCCCGCATGGCGAAATCGACCGGAATGGTAATGACGGCGACGCCACGGTAGGCATAGGCGCGGCGAATGCCTTCGTCGATGAGATGCGGCAGGCTCTCCGGCGTCATGGCTGTCCGGTTGTAGACGCTGACGTCGGTGAACATCGGATTTTCGTTGAGTTCCTGGAAGGACTCGTAATTCATGGCGGTGGACGCCACCTGTCCTATTAACGCGAGAAGTGGAGTCTTGTCCATCTTCGCGTCATAAAGCCCGTTAAAAAGATGGGTGGCACCGGGACCGGCCGACCCGAAACAGACGCCGATGCGGCCGGTCAATTTCGAATCCACGGCGGCGGCGATAGCGCCGGTTTCCTCATGCCTGACCTGGATGAACCGCATGGCGTCGCGGCGACCGTAAAGCGCTTCCATGGTGGAATTTATCGATCCGCCAGGAATGCCGTAAATGTGTTTTACCCCCCAGCTTTCGAGCACCCGCACCATGGCGGTGCCGGCATTTATAGTCCGCTCCATACCTGCTCCTCGGAGTTATGTTGCTACCTCTCCCCCGAGTTACTTATATACGGAATGCGATTATCACTTTCCAGACAATTATTTTTATCTGTTTATTTTATCATTTCAATGCGCTATGCGTCCTCTTTCATTAACGCTTTCCGCCAAACAGGCTGCCGAGTACACCCCTGACGAGGGATCGGCCGATCTGGTTGGCTATGTTTCGGGTAATGCTTTGTTGTGTCTTCTTGGTGAAATCGCCGAGAATATCGCCGATGCCGCCACCGGTGTCGGATTTGCGGCCACGCGGTTGTGGTTTTTCCGCCGGTTCATCCACAGTTTTCTCGTTAACGTGTTTCGTGAGCATTTCGTAGGCGGACTCGCGGTCGATGGCGGTTTCGTAGCGGGAGCGAAGAGGCGACGCGGCCATGGCAGCCTGGCGTTCACCATCGGTCAGCGGGCCGATGCGGCCTTCCGGCGGGAGAATTGTCGCCTGTTCGACCACGGCGGGAACGCCCTTATTGTCCAGGAAGGAGACGAGCGCTTCGCCGACGGCGAGATTGCCGATGGCGTCTTCCGTTTTGAACGCCGGGTTTGGGCGGAAGGCGTCGGCGGCGGCGCGGACGGCGCGTT
>JAJBTL010000220.1 GCA_020860865.1 Planctomycetota bacterium
CGAAAAAACTCAAGGGCGGCGAGCACAACCTTGTCGAGGAACGCATCCTCGCCCGTATGAAAGAGCAGGGCCTCCAGCGGGAAGACGCCCGCATGCAGGCGGAAGAGGATTGGGATTATGTCTATTCCGAACGCGATCACACGGCCAAACTGACCGAACGCGGCATGCACCAGGCCCTTCGTCACCTCGGCATGCAGGACATCTATTCCGGCGACAACCTCGACATGCCGCACTACATCGACAACGCCCTCAGGGCGAATTCGTTGTACAAGCTGGACCATCATTACATTATCCGGGACGGCGAAATCCTCATCGTCGACGAATTCACCGGCCGCGTCATGGACGGCCGGCGCTGGTCGGACGGGCTCCACCAGGCGGTGGAGGCGAAGGAAGGGTTGTCCATCAAGGACGAATCCCAGACCGTCGCCCCCATCACCTACCAGAATTTCTTCCGCCTCTACGACCGGCTGGCCGGCATGACCGGCACCGCCATGACGGAAGCCAAGGAATTCGACAAAATCTACAACCTGGGCGTCATCGCCATTCCGACGAACCGCCCGCTCCGGCGCATCAATTATCCGGATCTTATTTACGGTACGCTGGCAGAGAAGTACCGGGCCATCATCGAGCACGTGGCCGAGGTCCACGCCAGCGGTCAACCGATCCTTATCGGCACGGTCTCCATCGAGCGGTCGGAGGTGATTTCGGAACTCCTTCGGAAAAGGGGCATTGAACACCAGGTTCTTAATGCCAAGAACCACGCTCGGGAAGCGATTATCGTCTCCGCCGCCGGGCAACTGGCCGGCGTCACCGTCGCCACGAACATGGCCGGGCGCGGCACCGACATTAAACTCGGCAGCTTCACCGACGCGGAACTCCTCGAGCACTGGCAGGCGCGCGGGCTGGCGCCGAAGAAGGGCATCGACATTGGCATGCCGGCGGAGGAACTCCGTGCGGCACTGCTTCGCCATTGGGTCGACCATTACCTCCGGTACGACGAGAGCAAGCTGAAGGACGTGGCGTTCGACGCGAAAAGTCTGGACGAGTGGGAAAAGGAACTCCGCGCGTTCTGGAAGGAATGCGGTATCCACGGACCGACGTTGACAGACAATGTCGCCGGCCTTGGCGGCCTCCATATTGTCGGCACCGAACGCCACGAGGCGCGGCGCATCGACAACCAGCTCCGCGGCCGTTCCGGCCGTCAGGGCGACCCCGGGTCGAGCCGGTTCTTCCTCTCCCTCGAAGACGACACCATGCGCATGTTCGCGGCCGAAAAGGTCAAGCGCTTCATGCAGTGGGCCGGTCTCAAGGACGGCGTGCCGATCGAATCCGGCATGGTGTCGAAGACGGTGGAAAACGCCCAGAGGAAGGTGGAGGAACGAAATTTCGAAATCCGGAAAAACCTCCTCGAGTACGACCAGGTCATGAACGAGCAGCGGATGATTGTCTACGGCCGCCGTCAGGAATGGGTCGAAGGCGAGAATTTGAAGGAATCCGTCATCGAGTACTCGCGGAATTTCATTACGAAGTCCGTCGAGGCGGAACTGGCGAAACCGTCGGAGGAATGGGATTTTGCCGAATTGGCGGACCGGTTCCGGAATATCTTCCTGATCGAGGCGGACGCCGGCCACATGCGGGAAATGGCGACCGAACCGAACGCCGGCGAGGCGATCAGCGACTACGTCGGCGATCTTCTCGACAAGGCGTATGTGGAGAAGGAAGGCCAGATCGGGCCGGACACCATGCGGCTTATTGAAAAGCTTATCCTCCTGGAGACTGTGGACCGGAAGTGGATGGATCACCTCTACGCCATGGATCTCCTGAAGGACGCGATTCACCTCCGGAGCTTTGCCCAACAGGACCCGAAGGTCAGGTATAAGATTGAAGGTTTCGAAATGTTCGGCGAAATGTGGGACAATTTCGAAAACGAAGTGGCGCAACTGGCCATGCGGGTCAAGCCGGCGGAAGAGATGGAAGTGAAGGAAAAGGTGCAGGTGGAGGAAGCGGTCCAGGAAAACTGGAACGCCCATGCCGAGGAAGCCAACGCCGTCGGCGCCAACATCGGCGAACGGCGGAACGTGCCGATTCGGAACGTGCAGAAAAAGCCGAAGCCGAACGACCCGTGTTTCTGCGGCTCCGGCAAGAAGTACAAGAAGTGCCACGGCCGGAAATAGGCCGGGCGGCGGTGCGCGAGGAAGTGACAATGTTAAGGCGTGGGCGACGCAACGTTGCCGTTCTCCTGGAGCGGCGGCCCACGGGAGACTGCGGCGGTTTCGAACAGCTGTACCTCAAGAGTAGATTGGCGGCAACTGAATAATGAACATGCTGGATTTGGCCTATTCCCTATCCATCGGGCCGCATTACCTGTACCACAAAATGGTGACGGGGAAATACGGCCCGCGGGTCGGTGAAAAGACCGGCCGGGTGCCGGACCGGTTCCGGAGCGCCGAGACGGCGCTTCTCGGCACCGGCAACCCGCACCACGAACAGCCCTGTCTTTGGCTCCACGCGGTCAGTGTCGGCGAAGCCATCGCCTCGGTTGACCTCGCCAGGATGATCCGGGACGACAATCCGCGCTGGGACTTCCGCGTCTCCACCACCACCGCCACCGGCCGGGCCATTGCCGAAAAGAACTGGGGGGCGGATTCGGTGTTCTATTATCCCCTCGACTTTTCCTGGATGGTGCGGCGGGCCTTCGACAATGTCAGGCCGAACCTCATCGTCCTTATGGAACTGGAAATCTGGCCGAACTTTCTCCGGGAGGCGGTCCGTCGCCGGGTGCCGGTCGTCGTCGCGAACGCCCGGATAACCGAACGGTCGGTGCGGCGGCTTAAAATGGTGCCGTCCGTCGCCCGGAATATGGCGACGGCTGTCGAGGCCTGGTTCGCCCAGACCGAGGAATATGCCGAACGGCTCAGGAGTATCGGCGTGCCGGCGAACCGTATCGAAGTCACCGGCTCGGTCAAGTACGACGCCATTCCGGAGACGATAGGCGACGCGGTCGGGAAGTATTACCGGCGGCTGTTCCGTTGCACCGAAGAATTCCAGGGCGCCGGCGGCGACACCGTCGTCGTCTGCGGCTCGACCCATCCGACCGAGGAACTGGCCATTCTCCAAGCCATCAAGGCGGTGCCGATGGAAAATGGGCGGCGGCGGGTGACGGTGTTGGCGCCGCGCCATCCGGAACGGCTGGACGAAGTGGAAAAGCTGGCGTCGGCCTACGGCCGCGTCGTTCGCCGGAGTCACCTGCGGGAACCGGGCGTCGACGGTGGGGAGGACCCGGACATCGTCCTCGTGGACACCATGGGCGAATTGTCGAAAATGTACGCGGCGGCCGACGTGGTGGTGGTCGGCGGCACGTTTATCCGCCACGGCGGCCAGAACTTTATGGAACCGTGCGGCCTTGGCCGGCCGACCCTGGTCGGACCGCATTTGTGGAATTTTCAGGAACCGGCGGATCTTCTTCAGAAGGCGGAAGGGCTCCTCGTGGTGCGGGGAAGTTTTGATCTCCCGAACGCCCTGTGCGATCTCCTCCACCGCCCGGCCGTGGCCGAAAGCATGGGCCAACGCGCCCGCGACGCCCTTCTCAAGGAGCGCGGCGCCGCCCGGCGGATGGCCGACCGCATCGGCGTCCTGACCCGGGTGCTGGCCCGGCGGGAACGGTGAGGCACACGCGGTTCGGTTTCACGGCGACGGGATCCATGGAGCCGTTCTACGAACGAAAGGTCGACCCATGAGCAAGAACCACGTCGATCCGGTTATCCTGCCGTCTAACACGCCGATGGTGCCGAGCCATCAGGGACAGTCGTTTCGGGTGGTGCGGCTCCTCGGCCGGGGGACGATGTCGTCCGTCTATCTGGCGGAACAGTTGTCCATGGCCCGGCCGGTGGCCTTGAAGATCCTCTCGCCGGCGCTGGCGGGCGATCCGGAATTTGTCGAGCGTTTCACCCGGGAAGCCCGGGCCTCGGCCCGCCTCAACCATCCGAATATTGTCCACGCCATCGATTTCGGCGAGTTCGAATCGCGGTTCTTCCTGGCGATGGAATTCATCGACGGCTTGACGCTGGCCGAGATGATTTCCCTCGAGGAAAAGCGCTTCGTCTCCATCGGCCTCCAGGTCCTGGCGGCGCTCGAACACGCGAATCAGCATAACGTCATCCACCTCGACGTCAAACCGGCCAACATCATGATCTGCAAGGACGGCACCGCCAAATTGGCCGACTTCGGCCTTGCCATGATTATAGACGCGCCGGGTGTGGCCGAGGCGAGCCGGAAGGCGGTCGGGACGCCGTACTATATGGCGCCGGAACAGGTCGAGGGCGGCCACCTGGACTGGCGGACGGACCAGTATTCCCTCGGCGCCAGCCTTTACGAGGCGGTGACCGGGGTCAAGCCGTTCCAGGGGAAAAGCGTTTCGGACATCCTGGTGAAACGCTTTTTCGACAAGCCGGAGCCGGCCTGGAAGGTCGGGAAGCGCCGGGCATCCAAGGGGTTTTCCGCCGTTCTCGCCAAGATGATGTCCCGGTCGCCGGACGGCCGCTACCAGTCGTTCGAGGATCTCCGGACCGATCTGGAGCGCATTGCCGAAGGAAAAAAGCCGGTCATTGCCAAAATGAGCCTGATAGCGCCGACGAACGCGCCCAGTTCGGCGTCGTTCGGCACGCTCGACTACGGGAGCGTCATCGCCCGCGTCAACTCCCAGAGATGGCTGCGCCTCCTCAACCTGACCATCTATTCGTGCGTCCTGTTCCTTGGCATTCTTATCGCCTATACTATTTTCCACGCCCGGGAAATCCTCGGGCCGACGCCGCCGAAGTCCATCAACTTCGACGCCCTGAACGAGGCGGAACACCTGCCGACCAATGTCGCCGCCCAGGTCAGGGAAAACTGGATAGGCACGACAAAGCTTCTTATCCGCCTCGAACACGAACCAAGCGACGACAACCTGGTCCGCGCCCTGTACGCGCTTCGGATGATGGCGTCTCGGCGGGAATTCGCCGAGACCGCCCAGGTGTCGGCGGCTCGGCGGCGGATAACGGAACTGGAAAACGAACTGCGGCGCCGGCGGGAAGCGAACCTGCTCGGCGGGGAGGGTAAATAATGAGACCGTTTGCGCTGGCGAAGTTCCGTCCATATTCTCTCGACCGCCGGGACGCAC
>JAJBTL010000247.1 GCA_020860865.1 Planctomycetota bacterium
CGATGCGTTCCCGGCCGAAAGCTCTGATCCACTCCCGCATACATTCCCGCGCCTGCGCCCGGCGCTAGTCGGCCGGGGCGTCGGCGGTAATGGCGAGTTCAGGATAGGATTGGCCAATAACTTCCTTGACGCCGCGGGTACGGGACTGGGTGGCTTCGTTACTGAGAATTCCCTGGAAAATAACGACATTGCCATCGGATCCGATGAGCGGCCCGGCATAGTTCATCTGGGTCTCGCCTTCGACATAGGCGTCGGTGGCGATGACATAGCAGTTGTCCGGGGGACGCTGGCCGACATAGGCGTTACGGTTGACAAAAACCAGGGGGATTTTTGCCGCCTGCGCCTTTTTAACAATGTCGTCGACGTCGCTGGTGTTCACCGGAACGACAAGGAGGGCGTCCACGCCGGCTGCGATCATCTTGTCAACCTACTGGAGCTGGAGGTCGACCTGTTCCCGAGCGTCCTCGACGGTGAAGGTGACGCGCTGGTCCGCCGCCTCCTTCTTCGCCGCATCGATGAGAAGCAACTGGAATGAATCCTCAAGGTCGGGGCAGGAGTAGCCGATGTGGAACTGATCGCCGACACTGGCGGTGACGGTGACCAGAAGGGCTGCCGCCGCGTACAGGAAAAGCTTTTTCATATGGACCTCCTCTCGGAAATGGACTGCTACGACGAGATGCGCGGAAGAAAAGCGCGGGCGCGAAAGCGCGATGGGCTGAAATGTGTACACGTGACGTCTACGCGCCGGTGCGAGAGGTCGCATACCGGCGCCGTCATGGGCTGAACAGTGAAAAACCCGTTTTTTTTGATATTCACTTCATGTCGTCTGGGCGGAATACCCCGAATAAACGCCGATAGGGTCTCAACGCGGTTGCCCGGACCAACACCTGCAACGCATGCCGTACAGGTGAATACACCGCTATTTCTGTTGGTGCAAATGCACTACAATCGAACCTTGCCCTTTGTAAGGACGCTGTAGTCGCCTCTCGGGTAAAATGTACCGCCGCGCCCGACGCTCCCTGATTCTCGAGGGGGGAAGGAGAACGCCGGGACGAGGCGGCACCGGATGATCACGGACACTGAGCAATGCAACCAGGGAAGACATCACTCTCCATGATCGCTGGATACAGGTGACGTACTACTTGTTTTTGTCGAGCTGCGCCTGGGCGTTTTCCTTGGTGATGAGCTGGGCGGGAAGCTTGGTGATGGGCGGAAGCTTTTCGCCGTTCATCAGCTTGACGCTCATTTCCACCGCGCCCTTGCCCTGGGCAACCGGGTCTTGGAGGACGGTGGCGTTCATGCGGCCGTTAAGGATGGCTTGGAGCGCGTCGACGGTGGTGTCGATGCCGATGGTGATGACCTTGTCGTTCATGCCGGCGCTTTCGAGCGCGTTGACGGCACCGAGGACCATGTTGTCGTTATTGGAGACGACGGCATTGATCCGGTCGCCGTAGGCGGTGATCCAGTTTTCCATGACCGTCATGCCCTGGTCCTGCTGCCAGTTGCCTGTTTCCTCGGCAAGGACCTTGATGTTCGGGTATTTTGCCTTGATGACATTGTGAACGCCCTGGGTCCGGTTGATTGAGGCTTCATTCGACAGGATACCCATGAGGATGACGATGTTGCCTTCGCCCTTCATCAGTTCGCCGACATATTCCATCTGCGTTTCGCCTTCGAGAATCGAGTTGGCGCCGATGAAATACACGCCTTCAGGAGCATTTTCGGCCGGATACGGGTTCCGGTTGACATAGACGAGGGGCAGGTTGGCCGCCTTCGCCGCCGCTTCGATACCCTGAACGGCGGAGGTGTCGACCGGGACGACCACGAGGACGTCGACGCCCTTCTGGATCATGGTGTTGACCTGGTCCTGCTGACGGATAACGTCTTCCTGGGCGTCCATGACGTCGAGGACGACATTGCCGTGTTCGGCGGCGGCCTCGCGGGCGGCGTCGACAATGTAGATCTGGAAGATGTCGTTGAAGTTGCTGCAGGAATAACCGATGCGGACCTGGCCGGCGTTGGCCGAGAAGGCGACCAGGGTCAGGCAGAACGCTGCCAGTAACGATACTCTTTTCATGTTCTGTTCTCCATTAAAGTTACACGGGTACACGGGTTTTTCATGGCCCCTCGACCATGATGGTATTTCGTATGGTGCGATGATATGGTGGAGGATCGGCGGGCCGGCCGGAGCCGGCCCGTGTCAAACGGAGTTACCTTATTTCTTGGAAGCGTTTGCCCGCATGTCGACGACGACGGCGACGATGATGATGACACCTTCGGCAACCTGCTGCCAGTACGGGTGGACGCTGAGAAGGGTGAGGCCGTTCCGGAGCACGCCGAGGATGAGGGCGCCGACGATGGCACCCCAGATGGTGCCGATACCGCCGGAGTGGGAAGTACCGCCGATGGTGGTGGCGGCGATGGCGGTGAGTTCGTAGCCGACGGCGGCGCCCGGGTGCATGGACTGGACGCGACCGGCGAAGATGATGGCGGCGAGGCCGCACATGAGACCGCCGAAGGAGTAGACGAGGATGAGGTTGCGGTGGACCGGAATACCCGAGACTTCCGCCGCCTTGATGTTGCCGCCGATGGCGTAGATGGATTTGCCGAACGAGGTGTAACCGAGCATAATCCAGGTCAATCCGGCCGCGACAGCCCAGACAACCACCGGCATCGGAATGACGCCGACCTTGCCGCCGAAGAAGGTGAAGGACGAGGTGAGGGAACTAATCGGCCGGCCGCCGGTGTAGACGAGGGCCAGACCACGGGCGATCGTGAACATGCCGAGGGTGGCGATAAAGGCGGGAATGCCGGTCTTGGCGATAAGGGAGCCGTTAATGAAGCCGGCGGCGGTACCGACGAGAAGCGCCAGGAAAATGGGGACAATCGTCATGAATCCGGTGAATTCCGGAGCGTTCGGAAAATAGCGACCCATGGCGCCGGCGGTTTGGGCAAACGACGCGGCAACGACGCCGGACAGCGCCAGCACGGAACCGGCGCCGAGGTCGATACCCTTGGAAATAATGATAAGGGTGAGGCCCAAGGCAAGAATGCCGAAGATGGAACTTTGGGTCAGAACGTTAAAGATATTGTTGGACGATATGAAGTTCGGACGAACGGCGGTGATGCCGATAACCATCAGCAGGAGAATGACGACAATCCCGTATTTTTTCAAAAACCGAACCCAATCGAAGCTTTCATTTTCAGTCATAATCATTCCTCCGGTAAAATCTCTGTAAATTGCGGTTACCACTCGGACAAATATCTCGCAGGCCGACGACGGAGACGCGTATCCGTAAATCCGGCGGACGCGGCATCCGGGCCTGGCACAATCTCCTGGGCGTTACACCAGCTTGCCTGCCGCTTCCAGTTCGGTGGCACCGGACGCGTAGCGCATGACTTTCTCCTGGGTCAATTTCTGGCCGGTGTTGTCCAGGATGCCGGTGACCTTGCCTTCGTACATGACGACGACGCGGTCGGACATGCCGAGAACTTCCGGAAGTTCGGAGGAAATCATGACAACGCACTTGCCCTGACCGGCGAGGAAGGTGACAAGCTTGTGGATTTCCGCCTTGGCGCCGACATCGATACCACGGGTCGGCTCGTCCAGGAAGAGGATTTCGGGCTCGGTCATGAGCCAGCGGGCGACAAGGACTTTCTGCTGGTTGCCGCCGGAAAGGTTTTCAATTTTTTGATATTGGGAAGGGGTCTTGATACTGATGGAGTCGATGTAGTGGCTGACTTCGGACTTGATCCGTTTGTAACTGAGAAGCCGGGCGCTCGACTGCGAGGTGAACTTTTTCATATTGGCGACGAACATGTTGAACTGAACGTCGAGCATGGGGAAAATGCCGGTCTGGCGGCGGTCTTCCGTCAGAAAGGCCATGCCGTTCCGGATGGCGTCGCCGGCGTTTTTAATGGTGACCTTCTTGCCGTCGATAAAAACTTCACCTGAATCGAGGTGGCGGATGCCGAAGATGGACTCGACCACTTCGCTGCGGCCGGCGCCGACAAGGCCGGCGAGGCCGAGGATTTCGCCCCGGCGGGCATCGAAGGAGACGTTTTTGAAGGCGCGGCCGCTCGACAGGTTTTTCACTTCAAGATAGGTCTTGCCGATTTCGCATTCCACCTTCGGGAACATCTCGTCGATGGGACGGCCGACCATCATGGTGATCATCCTGTCCATAGTGGTTTCGTTGGAGCGGTCGGTGCCGACGCGCTCGCCGTCGCGGAAGACGGTGATGCGGTCGGAAATCTGGAAAATTTCATCCATTTTGTGGGAAATATAGACAATTCCCCGGCCTTCGTCGCGGAGGCGGTTGATGAGTTTGAACAGTTTCGTCACTTCGCGGTCGGTGATGGCGGAGGTCGGCTCGTCCATGATGATGAGTTTGGCGTTGAAGGAAAGGGCCTTGGCGATTTCGACCATCTGCATCTTGGCGACGGTCAGTTCGCCCATGGGCGTCCGGGGGTCGATTTTGAGATCGATGAGGCCGAGGACGTCTTCGGTCATCTTGGCCATCTTTTTGTGATCGATAAGGCCGAACGAATTTTTCGGTTCGCGGCCAAGCCAGATGTTTTCCATGATGGGCCGGTGGACGACCGGGCTCAATTCCTGGTAGATCATGGCGATGCCCATGTCCAGCGCTTCGGCCGGATTATACTGGTGCGGAAGCTTCTTGCCCATAAACCAGATTTCGCCGGATGTGGGCGGATGGATGCCGATCAGGCATTTCATCAGGGTCGACTTGCCGGCGCCGTTTTCCCCCATGAGCGCGTGGACTTCACCGGCGCGGACATCGAGATCGACCCCCTTGAGGGCCTTAACGCCGGGAAAGTTTTTAACGATATTGACCATTCGTAACATTGGAGCGTCGTCGGACATAGTGCTCTCCTCTGAAAAACAAACGCCTGGTGCGGAAAAACCGGCCGACCCTCGGGGGGCGCGGCCTGACCTGACTGAAAAATGCCGCGTTGGGAACTGTCAGCTTTATACGTTAAAATGAGGTCGCGGGGCTGTATGAGGAGGCGAGGACCAAGCGTCAGGGTACAACAATACCACCCCTGCGCCGCGATCAACGCGACCGGGGGGAGAGGAAATGGACGCCCACCCTTGCACCCCGGGTCAGGGCCGGGCCGACACTT
>JAJBTL010000003.1:0-532 GCA_020860865.1 Planctomycetota bacterium
ACTCTCCACCACCGCCACCACCACCGGCATCGCCATCCGCCATCTCGGCCAGCTCCGCCAGGTCGGCGAGATCGGATTGGGCCATGAAGGCATCGTCGGCCTGACCGGCTTGACCGGCGGGGTCGGACGGGTCGCCGGACTCGGCGCCTCCATCGGGCGGCGGGGCGTCGGGGTCTGGCGGATTTTCCGGTTCGGGCGTCGGGGCGTCGGCTTCGGCGGTGGCGTCCGAGGCGTCTGGCTCGGTATATTCCTGGGCGGCTTCATCGGCGATATGATCGCCGTCCGCTTCTTCGTTGTCGTCGTACAGGGAGAACGCCGACTCTTGGCTGGCGGCTTTGGCCTGGGCGATGGCGTCCGGGGGAATGACACTCCACGGGGCGGTGGCTTCTTCACCCGAGAAGCCGAGAATGACTTCTTCGAACGCGGCCAGGCGGGTGGCAAGTTGCATATCGACCTCGGACTCCCGGGTGGCGGCGATGATGCCGCCCCGGTCGACGTTTTCGTCCGAAATGACCCGGATGGGGCCGAGGTC
>JAJBTL010000003.1:542-5115 GCA_020860865.1 Planctomycetota bacterium
CCGAGGTCCGGGAACATCGCCTTGAGGTCGGGGTAGAACTCTTCCATAATCCGGTGATCCTCCGGATTGACCCGGACGGTGATGTCGGCCCGGTCGGTGACGAGGCCGATGCACTCGACGGCAATCGGGCGGATGGCCTCCGGGTTGATGCGGAGTTCGGTGCCGACGAGGCGCTTCGCCAGGTCAAGTGCGAGGAGGAGGAGGTCGCCTTCGGCCTGCTGGAGAAGCTGCTCCTTCGCCGCGTTCATTGCCTCCACCGCCGCCTTCATCGTTTCCGCGACCGGGGCGGCATTTGTTTTCAAGGATTCCCGTTCGGCCTTTATCGCCGCCTGGATTTTCTCCTCGGCCTTGGCCGCGCCTTCCTTTTCGCCCTTGGCGAAACCTTCCTCCTGGCCTTTCGGGAATGCTTCCTTGTAGGCTTTGTCCGCGGCGGCCTTTTCCATCTCGGCGACCTGTTTCCGGGCCGCCTCGATTTTGGCCATGCCTTGTTCCTGGGCCCGTTTCAGAATGCGCTGGGCCAAGGCCCGGATATCGGCGAATTCAAACGGAACAGTATCAAGGCGCTTCGGATCGTTCAGGTGAATGACCCGGTCCGGCGTCGGCATGGCGCCGGCCGGCGCGGTGCCGGGAGCGAGGGGAATGAAGCCGTAACTCTGCTGCGGATCGATAACGCGGCCGCCGCCGCCATCGTCGCCGGGGGCGTCACCCTCCGGGGCGGCCTCGGCCGGGTCTTCGGTGTACTCTTCCGGAACGGCATCGGGAGGAAACTCGCCCACTTCACCTTCAGGCGGGATGCCGTCCGCGTACGCCTCCGGCGGGACGTCGGCCTGGGCCGGGTCCAGCGGGACGAATTCCTCGGAGTCGTTGATGACCGGCGATTCGTCCATGCGTCTAGACCACCACATTGTCGTCGCCGCCACGGCCGGAGATAATCACTTCGCCCGTTTCTTCGAGGCGGCGGACAATGTCGACGATGCGCTGCTGGGCCTGTTCGACGTCGGACAGTCGGACCGGGCCCATGAATTCCATGTTTTCCTTAATCATTTCGGCGGCGCGGGTTGACATGTTCTTGAAGATCTTTTCCTGCATCGCTTCCGAGGCGGTCTTCAGGGCGACAGCCAGTTCGTCGTTTTCCACTTCCCTGAGCATCGACTGGATGCCCTTGTCGTTGACGAGGATGATGTCCTCGAAGACGAACATCAATTTCCGGATCTGTTCGACCATGTCCGGGTCGGCTTCTTCGAGGTTTTCGAGAATGCCCTTTTCCGTTGTGCGGTCGCAGAGGTTGAGCATTTCCGCGACGGACTGGACGCCGCCCGCCGACTCCAGGTCCTGGGTGACGATGGAGGCAAGGCGCGATTCGAGGCCCTGTTCGACGAGGCGGATGGCTTCCGGCGTCGTCTGTTCCATCCGGGCGATACGTTTCACGACCTCGAGCTGTTTTTTCGGCGTCAGTCCGCCGAGGATTTCCGCCGCCTGTTTCGGCGACAGGTGGGCCATGATGAGGGAGATGGTCTGCGGGTGCTCGTCCTGAATGTACATGAGGAGATGTTCGGAGTCCGCTTGTTTGAGGAAGTGGAACGGCGCCTGCTGAATGGTGTTTTCGAGTTGCGCCAGGATCTTGGCCGCCTCTTCCGGCGACAGGCTCTTTTCGAGGAGCTGCCTGGCGTATTCGATGCCGCCCTGGTCCAGGTATTTGGAGGCGAGGTGGGTCTGGTAGAATTCCCGGACGACCGCGTCCCGGACGTCCGGCGGGATCTCGTCGTCGATGCGGGCGATCTCCATGGACAGCCGCTCGATTTCGTCGGTTGAGAGGTTCGACATGATTTTCGAACTCGAATCCATGTCGAGTGAAATCATGAGGACAGCGGCCTTCCGAATCCCGGTCAGCCCTTCGGCTTTGGCAGCCTTGGCCATGGACTAATCCTTTCGCATCCAGCGTTTCAGAAGGTTGGCGGCCCGTTTCGGATCTTCCATAACCGCCGCCGTCACCTTCGCACGGAGCTTGTCCCATTCCTCGTCGTCGTCGTCGCCGGCGGTCATGGCGAGAGACATCGTTTCCGGTTCGACATATTCCTCGATTTCCGTGGGAATGGGCCGGGAAACATAACGGTAAACAATAAACACCGCCAGGGCAAAGAAAATAAAGGTGATGATGGCGGTCATATTCTGGCCAATGAGCCGGAGAACCATGGCGAAGGCGGCCTCGCCGCCCTGCGGCGCGTGGACCGGCGGCATCCAGGCGATTTGGCTCACTTCGATCTTTTCCGGTATGTCGGCGAGAGGGATGCCGGAGGCCTGGGCAATCTGCCGTTTCAGTTCGTCAATCTGCGCGGCGGAAAGGAAGGGGACGGATTCCCGTTCCCACATCGGGAGGCGCGTGTCCGGGTCGATAAGGGCTTCGCCCATTTCGTTGATGGCCTGAATGGGCCGGCCTTCCTCATCGCGGCGAAGCTGGTAGGGAAGGTGGATAATGGCGGACACGGTGAGGTTCCGGACCGCCGGGGAGAACTTGGTGGCTGTCTCCCGGATGGAATTCTGCATCTGGCGTTCGTTGTGTTTTTCGTTGTGGCGGTCCTCGATGACGTAGTTCGAACCGGGGCCGAACATGTTGGCGAGGCGGCGGGCGTTCGGTTCGACGCCGACCGGCGCGGCCGGTTGCTGGGTGGACAGTTTGGCGATGGTGGTGCTGGACGAATTCCCGACTTCGCCGGGTAATACTTCCCGCCACATCTGTTCCTGGTAGTCGAAGACGACCTCGTGTTTCGGGAAGGCGTTGACGTCGCCTTCGTACTGGAAGTTCGGGACGTACTGGCGCATGAGGTTTTCAAGCTTGCGGCGGAGCTCTTCGTCGAGGGCGAATTCGGTGTCCCACTTTTGCTTCGCCATGGCGGTAAGGCCGTTATTCGAGTTGGTGTGGAACTTGTTCCCGATCTGGTCGGTGACGACGACATCCCGGGGATCGAGGCCGGCCTTGGCGGCGGAGACGAGGGAGATGATTGTCTCGGCGACGCTTTCCGACAAGGCTTTTTTCAGCTTGGTGCGGACGCGGACCGAGGCGGTTTTCTTGTGGGCGACGCCGAAGAGGGAGGTACGGGCGTCGTCAGAATAGATTACCTGGGCTTCCTTGATTTCGTCGAGGTTTTCAATAAGGCGGGCCACTTCGTTGGCCCGGGCCAGGCGCATGGCTTCCTCGGATTTCATGCGGGTGTCGGAGAAGGCCCATGAATCGAGCATGGCGGAAAAGCCGTATTCATGGGCGTCCCGGAGGAGGCCTTCTTCGGCGAGAGCGATGATGGCCTTTTTCTCTTCGTCGACATTGACGATAATCCGGCGGGAATCGAAATCGTATTCGGCGGTGGAAATGCCTTTGGCGCGGATCTGGGCGAGGACGTCGTTGACGTCGGCCGGGTCGACCTCCATGGGGAGGGGCCGGCGGCCGGTTTCTCCCGGGGTGGTGCCCATCCAGGCGGCGAAGGTGAGCCAGACCGCGACGGTGAGGACGAGGAAGGTCACAGCGACGCGCTGGGTCACCGACATGTCCCGGAGGACGGACTGCGCGTCCTGCCAAAGCTGGCGCAGGATATTCATAAGGTGAATTCCCCCACTGACTGAAAAGCGACTGTCCCGTCAAGGCGGAATGATACCGCCTTGTCCCCTTTTGGAGCGGGTTTGATCCGCTCCACCCACCACGATCCGTCCTGCGTCCCCACGCCTGACGATTCGCCTGGAAGAATGGACACCCCCGTCGGTTCCGATTTTTCGCCGCCGCGAAGTATTTATCAAGGCGCGGAATCGCGAAAAAGGGCGGTTCGTTCCATTACTTCCGACACTGTCCGCGCCCGCGAAAAGAAAAAGCGGACGCAATTTCCGGAAAAAGTTGAAATCCGAACAGGAAAAAAGCACGACCCTGAGGTCGCGGATTTTTCGAAACCAGTGTTTTTTGGGTTGGCAGGCGACGTATTGTTCTATGCCGGCTGCCTCGGGGTGATTCCCCGATGATTGACAATGATACGGATGCGCGTAGCCATTGTCAATCACCGAGCGAAGTGGAAGAAGTGTTTTTCAGCAAAACCACGGTGCCGAAGCGCTGCGTGGGGTGGAGAGGTGTCACACCCGCACGGAGGATTTCCTGGTAGGACTCGACCAACTTGTTTCTGACCGCCATCAGGGTGTCGAACGCCACCGACGCCTTTTCGACAGCCGTCATCACTTTGGTGATATCCTGTTCCTTGCCCATGACCATGTCAGTGACCATCTTGCCCGCGTCCTGCTGCATGGTGTTGACCTTGTTCAGGTTGTCAAGGAGGTACTTTTTGAAATCCTCGCCGTCGGCTGTCTGGGTGTGCTGCGGCGCCTTGCTGTCGCCAGCGGTGCGGCCGATACCTTCCAGTCTTCCGGTCAGGGGATCGATTGGCATATCCCGCCCTCCTTACAGTGGCGCCCGAGGCGCCGTGCGTCCTAGATTCGACTTTTCCGGATGCGGCACGTTCCAATACCGGGAAAAGCGGACGCAGTCACTCTAGGTTCTGTCTGAATTATCCGACGGTGCAATTTTCCGAAGCAAGCGCCT
>JAJBTL010000072.1 GCA_020860865.1 Planctomycetota bacterium
GGCGCCGCCCTCTGCGGGCTCGGGGCTTCCTGAATCCATTTTAATCCGCTGAACCCGACGCGGCCCACCCAGCCCGTTCATGACCTACCCCGGGCCCGGGCCTGGTCGCGGGGGGCGGGATAGACACTTTTAAAGGACGATATGGAAGTTCCATCCACTTTGTACAGCCTCCTGGCGAGGCCGGAGCCGTTTCAACGGGGGAAAACCTCGTTTTGGGAAGAGCCGCACATCTCCGCCCAATTGCTCGCGGCGCACCTCGACCCGACGTTCGAAGGAGCGAGCCGCAATCCCGGCTACATCGACGCGTCAGTCGAATGGCTGGCCGCTATCACGCCGGCCGGGCGTTACCCCGATGTTCTGGATGTCGGGTGCGGTCCCGGCCTCTATGCCAAACGCCTGTGCGACAAGCTCTACCGGGTCACCGGAATTGATTTCTCCCGCCGGTCCATTGACTACGCCCGGGACCACGCGGCCGCGACCAACCGCGCCATCATCTATCACTACGGCAACTATCTGGAAATGGCCTATCAGGACATGTTCGACCTGGCCATCATGATCTACTGCGACTTTGGGGCCCTTTCGCCCGAGGAAGGGCAGACGCTTCTCCGGCGCATTCACGGGAGCCTTCGTCCGGGCGGGAAGCTTATCCTCGATGTCTTCAGCCTGCGGAAATACGAGGCGTTCCTGGAACGGCGTGAATGGCGGTTTCATGCGGACGGCGGTTTCTGGCGGCCGGATGCGCATTTCACTATTGAGGGCGATAGTAAATATGGCGAATCCGTTACGCTTGAACAGACCACCGTCGTCACGCCCGAATCGGCACGGACGTATCACATTTGGAACCGTTATTTCACGACGGCGTCACTTGAAGAAGAACTGCGGGCGGCCGGGTTTCGGGTGTGCGGCTTTTATGCCGATGTTACGGGGAAACCGGTGACCGATGCTTCGGAGACGGTGGCCGTTGTCGCGGAGAGAATGAGTGAGAAATCGAAGTGTGAAAATATTGAATTATAAAGGTTATTCCGCTCGCATAGAATATAGTGCCGAAGACGAATGTCTGGTCGGACATGTCTTTGGGATTCGCAGCATAATTGGATTTCACGGCGACACCGTCGAGCTAATTGAGAAGGAATTCCACGGAATGATCGATTTCTATCTCGATTCTCACCGTTAGCGCTACGCGAACTCCACCGAACCGATTTCTTCGCCGAACAGCTCGCCGCCTTTCAATTCGATGAGGCGGCGGGCTTTTTTTGTCAGGGTCTTGAACGGGAAAATCCGGAGGACGCGGCCGTCCTTTTTCCACCGGGCGCGGAGGCGGCCGTCCAGGAGGATGGTCGGATGGATGATGCCGGTGTTGGTGACGACGAGCGGCTTGTGGCAGTCGTCCTGGAGCCGGGTGCGGTCGCGGTAGGCGAGGAGGAGCTGGTCGAAGCCGGAGAGGAAAAGGCAGGGTGGGATGTCCCGGCTCCGGTCGTATTCGCCGATATAAAAATACGGCGTGCCGTCGACGTTGACGGTCCGGAGGGGCATTGCCGCTTTCTCGATGGCGGCGCGAATGGTCTTCTGCGGGAGGCGGAAAAACCAGGCGGCGTCCTGGATGGTGGCCGGGCCGAGGTGGCGGAAATAGCGTTCGAGGAGGATGGCCCTGGCCTTGGCCATGGGCATCGGTTTAAAGTCGTCCAACGGTACAAACCGCTTCCCGGTGTCCGGCGCGTAGGCGATAAGGCCACGGCGGCACATTTCACTGAGGAGCCCGCCCCAGCCGTGGAAAACGCCTTCCATGACCTCCGGTTTGGTGCCGATGGCGAGGGCTTTTTTCTTCAGTGCTTCCCGTTCCGTCACGCCTTCCCTGATCCAGCCGAGGAGCCGGGACGACATCTTCGGCTTGATTTTCGGGTCAAGCATCCAGCCGTCATCCCACTTTTTCGGGATGCCGACGGCGGAGAGGAAGAGGGACAGTTCGTCGCGGCGCACCGCGTGGAGGGTGTGGCGGAAGGTCCAGGTCTTGACGAGGCCTTCCGTCCAGGTGCTTGGATGGAAGTCGCTGGCGCGGATGCGGAGGGCGTGGCCCGGGTTGTTCGCGAACTGGGCCTGGAGCCCGCAGAGGCGGGAGACGATATCCCGGCTCCGGCCTCTCGACAGGAAAAACTGTTTGTCCAATGACGCGAGCAACAGTTCCCGTTTATCGATATTTGTCACGCCTGTTCCTCTCACCAAATGATTCGTCGCGGCAGCGAAATGGTTTTTCACCGGTATGATGGTATCCGCCAACGCGGCCCTGTCACGCCTCTTTCGGTTCCGGGCAGATATGCCCGTGCAGCCGGCCCTCCTCGTCGACCCAGGGGAAATAGCCTTTGGCGTCCTTTTTCCCGCCGGCCTTGCCTTTTTCCCGGTTCGGGATAAAGTCCTTGTCCGACACGGTGCGGAGCCAGCGGAGCGGGCTTAGGCCGAAATACTTCTTGAAGCTGGTGGAGAAGTGCTGGGACGATGAAAAACCGAGATCGTAGGCAATGTAGGTGATGGATTTTCCCTGCGACAACAGTTTGACCGCCGCCTCGAGGCGGCGCCGTTGCAAACAGTCGCCGGGCGGCATGCCGAATTGTTCCCGGAATTTCCGTTTGAAATGCGATTCGGAGAGGTGGGCGATGCCGGCCAATTCCTCCACGGTGAAATGGCGGTTCGGGTGTTTCCGGAGGTAATCGTCGACCCGGGCGATGTCCGGCGTGATGACGCGGCGGACCGGCCGGTCGGCGCAGGCGACGACGTCGAGGAGCCATTCCGTCAGGAGCGCCGCCATCCGCGCCTTGAGGAGCGGCGTCGGGTCTGTCCGGTAGAGGCGGAGGATGGTGGCGTAGTTTTCCCGCAGTTCCGGCACGGCCTGGAAATGCCGCCGGGGCAGGTTCCACAAGGCGTCGAGGAGCGGCGCCGCCCGCTTGGCCGTGAGGCCGAGAAACGGCGCGCCGGGCCGGGGCAGGGCCAGTTGCATCCAGAAATGGAGGCCACGGCCGTGGAGGAACTGGCCGGACCCGTGCACCTCGTCCGGCCAGGTGATGAACACCTGGTTGCCGCCGAGGTGGTAGTCCTCGCCCGCGACGCGGTAGACGCGTTCCCCTTTTAGGATCAGGTTGATTTCCATGCGCCCGTGGTGGACGTGGGTCGGGAGGGACAGGGACGTGAACGGCAGGTTCTGCGCGGCGAGGTAGGGGACCTCGGGCAGGTCGAAGACGGTCAGGTCGTGGATGAGGCGTTTCCCGTTGGCGGGCAGCCGCAGGCTGTTTCGGTTGTTCACAATAGTATTATTGTATTCTTTTGGAAAAGGAAATTAAGTGAAGATTGGCCGGGGTCATCTCAATTGTTTTTGGTTGATAATTCTGTAACTATAAGCTTGAAAACAGTATGAAGGTTTATTGACGAACGGTACGGTGAAAATGTTTAATTATTACTTTACAAAACTGGGTTCGTTAGGTATACCGCCTTAAGAAATCGTACCGAAAATCATCCGTTTGACCAAAATCCTATTCCGTATTTACATCGTGAGACGGTAATAAACACCTTTTTACTGATTAATTAAGGGATGAATTTCCAAGACATTCCCCAGTTATTCCTGATAATCTTCCGTACGTTTGGTATGAATTTATCGTAAATCATTATTTCATCGAGGAGTCACAATGGATCTCGCTATAAACGGTTCCACCACCGGCGATCGCACGCTCGAGGAAGACCTGGCCATCGCCGCCGAGGCCGGCTATGTCGCGGTCGAACTACGGATGCCCAAGGTTGACGCGTTTCTCGAGAAAAAGTCGTTTGCCGACCTCCGCGCCCTCCTGGACAAGCACTCCCTCCGGGTCTTTACCATTAATAGCACCTAAACCGCCACCCTGCGGGATGCCGCCGGCACGGCGGCCATCCACGCCGAGGTGGAGAAGTTTGCGAAGTACGCCGCCGAGTTGTCCTGCCCGTGGCTTATCATTTGTCCCGGAATCTGCCCGGACAATGCGCCGTGGGACGACATTGTCACCCGGTCCGGCCGCGACCTCGCCGCAATCGCCGACATTGCCTGGCGTTACCGGGTCGGCGTCGCCTTCGAGTTCCTCGGTTTCCCGGGGATTTCCATCAAGACGCCGTCCGCCGCCTGGGCCGTTGTCAAGGAGGCGAATCGGGGCAATCTTGGCCTCGCCGTCGACGTCGCCAACTTCTCGTCCGGTCGCGGCAGCCTGTCCGAAATCGCCGCCCTGCCGGCGAACGCGGTGGCGGTGTTCCACATGAACGATCTCCGCGATATGCCGCCGGAAGAGGCGGGCGCCTACGACCGGGTCATGCCCGGGGACGGCGTCGCCCCGGTTCGGGAAGTCACCCGCGAACTCCAGCGCATCGGCTACGCCGGGCTTTGTTCGGTGGAAATATTCAACCACGACTACGACCGCCGCGATTCCCTGGAAGTGGCCAAGGAAGCGTTCCGGAAGACTCGGCTGTTTGTCGATTAAGTGATTTAATAACTCGCGAAACTCCGCACCCGTGCCCATGCCTCTGCACCCGTATCGACGCGATTCGGCCTTAACCGCCGTTTCGTTCGGGTACCTCCATGTAAATATCTAAAAGGAACACCAGGTCCTGGCGTCCGCAAGCAGGAGGATTCCGTCACGGCGCTGGCAGCGTCTCGTGGCGTTATTGTTGGCTTATTCAAAGGAGAACACGCATGTCGAAATTGGGAATCAGAGTCATGGCGCTCGGGTTGGCGCTGTCCGTGGTGACTATCGCCGGGTACGCCGCCGAGAAGGATATCAAGGATATCCGCGTCGGCGTCTCGGTCGGTCACACGCAGGAGGAACGCTGGCAGCGGGAAATCAGCCTGTTCCGCCAGTTCGCGGAGGAACACGGGTTCGAACTCATGGTCCAGTCCGCCGAGAATAATTCGGACAACCAGGTCAAGCAGTGCGAAAACCTCTTCAATCAGGGCATCGACGTCCTCGTCATCCAGTCCCTCGACGCCAGCGCCGTCTCTCCCATCATCGACGCCGCCAAGGACGAAGGCATTCCGGTCATCGCTTACGACCGCTTCGCCATGAACTGCGACCTTGATTATTACATCACCTTCGACTCGTTCAAGGT
>JAJBTL010000401.1:0-4596 GCA_020860865.1 Planctomycetota bacterium
ACGTCCTGGCCTGGAGCGAAGCGCTCCTGGACGACGCGCCGTCCGACCGGCCGCTCCTCGCGCTGTGGCGTCCGGCCGGGAAAAGCGTCGCCATCGGTATTTCCCAAAGTCCGGAGCGGGAACTCGACGTCGCGGCGCTCCAACGTGACGGTGTGGAACTGGTGCGGCGGCAATCGGGCGGCGGCGCCGTGCTCCTTTTTGGCGGGGTGCTGTGCTGGGAGGCGCTGGCCCGGATGGACGTGATGGACCGGATGGGCGGATCGGGCATCCGCGAATCCTACCGCGTCCTCTGCCGCCCGGTGGTGAACGCCCTCCAGGCCATGGGCATCGACGCCTTCCATGCCGGCGTCTGTGACATTTCCTGCACGACCGGACCGGACCACCCCGTCTATAAACTGGCCGGAACCGCCCAACTGCGACGGCGCGGCATGGCGTTGGTGCACGGATCGCTTCTGGTGACGGCGGACGTGTCGGAACTCGGCCGTTACCTCCGGCAACCAAGCGAGGAACCGGACTACCGGGCCGGACGCGGCCACGATGACTTCTGCCGCACAGTTGCCGACCGCGTCGGCGCCGGTGACGGTGGCGCAACGGATGCGGATGTGTTTCGCCGGGTGGTGGCGGCGATTGTCGCGGCAGCCGGGCGGCTCGGGTTTGACCTGGCGACGCCGCCGTCGTCCCTTAACCCGACGGCGACTCGGTTACTCGAGGAGAAATACCGGAAGGACGATTGGAACTGGCGCCGCATCAGGCCGAAATGACGGCAACGCCACCTGGTTACCACTTGTGCGACTGAACAACCCGGGGGGATCAACCGAAGGAGAACGTAAATGAAGGATTTCCGCAAGGTACTGTCCGCCCTCCGCGTCGACGGCAAGAAAAAGGTCAGGCTCGGGAAGTTCGCCACCGGTTCTAGCGACGGCATGGACGGGAAAAAAACCGCCCGCGCCGCCCTCGACGACACCACCCGGGCCCTGGCCGAATTGCAGGGAAAACTGTACGCCGAGGCGAAAACAGCGGTTCTCGTGGTGTTTCAGGCCTTGGACACCGGCGGCAAGGACGGGGTAATCCGGAAGGTGTTCGGGCCAATCAATCCGCAGGGCGTGAGGGTGACGTCGTTCAAGCGGCCGACCGACAGGGAACTGGCCCACGATTACCTGTGGCGCATCCACCAGGCCGCGCCGGCCAGGGGCATGATCGGCATCTTCAACCGTTCCCATTACGAGGACGTCCTTGTCCACCGGGTCCACAAGCTGATCCCGGCCAAGGTCCTTGACGAACGGTACAGACAGATAAACGCGTTTGAGCGGCATTTGACGGAAAACAACACCGTCATCGTCAAGTTCTTCCTCCATATCAGCCGGGACGAACAGAAGGCCCGCCTCCAGTCCCGGCTGGACAATCCGGACAAGCGCTGGAAGTTCGAGATGGGCGATTTGACCGAGAGGAAATTCTGGGACAACTACCAGGAAGCCTACCAGGTGATTCTGGACAAGTGCTCGACCAGGGAGGCGCCGTGGTATGTCATTCCGTCGGACCGGAAATGGTACCGGGATTGGGCGGTGTCAACCATTCTTCGGGCCGTCCTCGAGAAAATCAATCCGAAATACCCGCAGGAAATCGTCGGCCTGGACAACGTGGTTATCGACTGATGGAGACGCGAGAGCCGGTCATGCCGCGCTTTCGAAAGTGTTTTAGAAGTTCCGTCCGAGTTCAAGCGTGAAAGTGTCGTCGTGCCAGTCGCGGACGAAGCGGCGCTGGTAGTCCGCCACCACTTCCCAACCGCCGACGGTGCGGGCGGTGAAGCCGGCGCCGATTTGGTAGTATTTATCGTTCAGGGTCTGGAATTTCATCTCACGATACCAGTCGCCGACGAATCCGTCGACTGTCGAGGACGAGTTGAAGGTCCGGACGCCGATGGCGGTATCGTCGAATTCCTTCACGAGGCCGCCCTTCAGGTGCGGCGTGAACACGCCCCAGGGATGGAGAAACTCCTTCCTGACCGTCACGGTCAGCGGCACGGCCAGGGATTTACTGGTTATCTCCGGCACATCGACCGATTCATTCCCATAGGAAAATGAATACTCGCGGCTCCGGAGTTCGGCGTACTCGGCGCCGATTTCCGGGAGGATGCGGATGTCGTTTCCGAGGATGAGCGGCAGGCCGATACGGGCGGAACCGCCGTACAAGTCTGATTTGTGTTTATCCTCGCGCCAGGTGTCAACCGTGTCGCCCCGGTAGATCTGGCCGCCGCCCTCGTGGTTGAACCTGCCGTAAAATCCTTTCAGGGAGATCGGGTATTTCCCGAGAAACGTGCCGTCGTAGTGCGCGTTCACGACAAAGCCGTCGGTATCGTTTTCCCTGAAATCGCCGACGGCACGGGACTTGACCGTGCTGTCGAGAATGTCGACGGAGGCGCCGAGGATGGAATCGGGGGACCAGTCCTTCTTGATGCCGGCCGAGTAGACATTCTTCCGCTGCCGGTAGGGATTGTGGAAATTGTCGTAGGTTGTCTGGCTTTCCCGGGAAATGGCGCCGTCGGCCCAGAGATAAATGCCTTTGGCCGGCAATTCCGGATACGGCGCGGCGGCGTAGAACGGCACCACCCGACCCCGCCGGGTGACGGCGGACAGCGGGACATACTCGTCTTCGCAGTCCACCTCGACAGCCATGGCCGCCATGGCGGCGTCGGACGCGTAGCCGTTTCCCTGAAGACGGGCCTGCTTCATCGAATTGAACAACTGGTCGCCCCGGGCCGGCTGAACCGGCGGCGGTGCCGGACGCGCCGGCGGCTCGTAGCGTTTGGTCTTGACCGGCTTGAACCGGCTGTTCTCCGGCGTCACCCGCATGGGCGGAGCGGCGGGAACGAGGGACAATTCCTCCACCGACGGTGGAACGAGGCGGTCGCCGGCACCGGCGTCCCGGAGTTCACGAACTGGATTTTCCGGGAGGAACCGGGATTCGCCACTCCCGGCAGAAGCGATGCCGGACAACCGCTCGCCGGCGCCATTGGGGAGTCCCGCTGTCTCGCGGGCGTATTCCGCCTGGAGACGCGACCATTCCGCGAACAGTTCCATACGTTCCACCGGACTCATTTCCCGTCCCCTATCCTTCGTTCGCGGCGTAATACGTATTTCCGGAATATACTCCCTGGCATCAGGGCAGAAGGTCAGCCAGACCGCCAGTGCCAGGGAGAGATAAGGAAGGGATTTTGCCAGCATGCTCGAAGCTTTCGCGAAAATGTACATGTTGTCTTTAGGAATAGTAAATAACTGTACGTGAATTACTGATACCCTATTCCTTGCTTTCAAGAAAAACTTTTCATGCCTTGAATTTTTGTCACTCTCATAGCTAACACTGGAGAGTCTTGTTGAGGAGGGCAGATGCGGTTCGGTCATTTAGTACTCTTGTGCCATCGATAAATCATTATGATTTATTATGATAAACAACCACGTGGTATCGCCTCGACCGCCCCGATATCTGGTTATCCATAAACTTAGAATCAGGTGTATGACTACGGATCTTCCCCTCCCATAACCCTCAATCCGCTCGTAAATCCACCGTCAATTAATCGGTGAATCCTGCCACATCTACATGTCTCTAAATGTAATACACCTATGATTTGATTACTATAAATCGTTTTTCTCTACGATATCGTGTATCACCTCCAACTGTCTTCCATGTGCCATGAGAACATGGCCATAGCTATCATACACTAAGAATGAACGGCCATGGAATAGAATCGACATTACATTTAACGTCTTTTCTGGCATTTATCATTACATACTGTTACACAAGACGAGCGTAGTTGCCGCTGGACACATTTATACTGGCTTGATACTTGCGTTTTATGTGGATATGACGTATATTTACGTCATGATCGCGCGAAATAATACGACCACTTTTAAACGCATCTTGGCTACTTTGGTCTTCCTCCTGACGGCCGCTTCCGTCCATGCCATTGAATGGTCCGGGGAATGCGTCCGCGTGGCTGACGGCGACACCATCACCGTGATGTACCACGAGTTACCCCTCAAAATACGGTTGTATGGAATCGATGCGCCGGAACGAGGGCAGGACTTCGGACGGCGATCCCGGCAACGTATGGCGGATCTGGTTTTACACGAGACGGTGCGTGTACAGTTTATGGGATTCGACCACTATAACCGGGTGATTGGCCTGGTCTCTGTCGGCGACCGCATCGTCAACCAGGCCATGGTGGAATACGGAATGGCCTGGGTTTTTAAAAAGTATTGTAAAGATCCGTACCTCTCGGACTGGCTGGCGCTGGAAGACGAGGCGCGAGAGAATTCGGTGGGCCTGTGGAGCCACGATGCGCCGGTTCCGCCCTGGGAACACCGTCAGGAAAAGCGGAAGAGCCGACGGACCGTGCCGGCCCAGTTCGACGTGAACGACGAAATCATTCAACCACCTGTTAAGCAATAACTTACCGGGAGCGGCCCATCGGTCACAGCGGTGAACGCCTGATTCTTCGCCGGAAATCCCCAAATTTTTCCGTTTTTTACCATTTCCTTTCCCACGCGCCTGTGGTAGTATCACGGTATGCCCGGCAGCGGCCTGGCGTTCTGCGCTTTG
>JAJBTL010000401.1:4606-5089 GCA_020860865.1 Planctomycetota bacterium
GATATAGCCTCGGACGACGGTGGACATTCATGGGAAAAGTCATGGAACCGCTTCTCACCATGCAGGGAATTACCAAAGTTTTCGGAAACACCCGCGCCCTCGATGACGTCGGTATCGCCCTCCGCCCCGGCGAGGTCCAGGCCCTTATGGGCGAAAACGGCGCCGGCAAATCCACCCTGATGAAAATACTCATCGGTCTCTACCATGCCGACGCCGGGACGGTGCGCCTGGGCGGCCAGCAGGTGGCGTTCACATCGCCCCGGGAAGCGTTGACACACGGCATCGCCATGATCCACCAGGAACTCTATCCGGTTCGGGACATGTCGGTGGCGGACAACATCTTTCTTGGCCGGGAATCCGCTCCCTCGCCCTTGGTCCCCTGAGCCTGGTCGACACCCGCGCCACCCGTGACCAGGCCGCCGCCCTCCTCCGGAGCATGGGGCTGACCCTCGATCCGGCCACCCCGATGCGGAACCTCAGTGT
>JAJBTL010000127.1 GCA_020860865.1 Planctomycetota bacterium
CGTGCACACAAGTAAAAACTGGCCGGAAGAAGTTTGAAAAAGTGTCGCACCGGAGTAAACGCCTGAAATTCCTCCCGTCATTTCGGCGGTTTTGACGGTTTTTTAAACCGTTTACAATTGCCATGAAATCAACTTTTACTGTGACGGAACATTCCATACTCAACGCGCCGGCCGGCCGACAGAACCGGCGGCGAACCATACCGGCGGACGACCGGCCAACGCCTTGCATTTTCTTTCGAAATCACTACCATACAGGTCTGAGCCTGGCCTTCCACGCGGTCCGGGCTTTCGCTTTAATCCGCTCGCCGATTCCTGGATGATAACGGACGCGGGACGCTGTCCGCCCGCACCGGGATTCATTGCGGCGAAAGAACGCTCCGACCTTTTCGCGAAACGCAGAGAGACGCGGCAGCGGCGATGACGAAAAAAACGGGCCACAAGCGGTATTCCGGCGACGTTCAGACCCTGTAGTCCCGCACGACCTTCACGGAGGCGCGGGCGTCGGGACTGTTCCGCCGGCACCGGCCCTTCGAAAGGATTATCCATGCTCCACCCGTATGGGCGCATCGGCGGCTCTATACTTGCCTGTTTCCTATTACTGTCCGCATTCGCGGCCGGACCCGCCGGCGAAGAAGCCGGACGCCGGAACCCGGCCCTGCCGAGTGACGACGACCTCATTCTCTTCGACGACAGCGGTCCGGACCTCCCCATCCACGTCGACCTCATGGGCGCCAACCAGGCCGCCTTCCCCGTCCTCTACGGCGAAGTCGAGGCGACGGTGGCGCGGGCGTCGGACAACCTTCCGACCGAACCGGCGACACCGGCCGAAAGCCTGTCCGCCTCCGGCGATCCGGGTGACGCGGCCATATCGGCATCGCCGGCCGCATCGGCGACGACGCCGGCGCCGGCATCTGATCAGGGTGACATCGCGGCAGCCGTCACGCCGGGAGCGGCCCAGTCGGCAGCGCCCGCCGGCGCCGCTTCGGAACCGCCAACGCCGCCCGCCGCCGTGGCGTCGGCTCCGGCCGAACCGGTCCCATTGCCGCCGCCGGCCGAACTGACCAGTCCCGGACCGGCCACGGCCGCCCGGAGCACACCGGCCGGAGCGGTGGATTCGGGCGTCGTCCCGACCATCGCGCCGGTCGTCACCGCACCGACCGTCGGCCTGGCCGAACTCGGGAGCGGCCGGACGCCGGACGGCACGCCCATACCGCCGCCGCCCCTCCCGGAGCTTCCAGCCACCACGCCGGAGCCGCCGTTGCCGCCGCCGGACCTGGCGCTGGTCAGGGCCGAATTCAACCGGCTTAAAACCTTCTGCGAGGAAGACAGCCTCGGGAGCGCCGCCGAAGTCTATGCCCACCTTCCCGAATTCGGCAAGGACGAGGAAGTCAACCGGCTCCGCGCCGATGCCGCCAATCTCCTTATCCTCGCCCTCGCCCGGGCCGACAACCTGTCGGCGGCGAAACGTATTTACGAATCCGTGCCTCTTGATCCGGCCGGCTACGACGCCAGCCTCGCCAAGGCCCGCGCCGTCATCAACCTCACCACCTATTACGTCCGGGCCGAGCGGTTCAACGACGCCTTCACCATCCTTATGGATGTCGGCGGCATCCCGAACCGGAGCGCCCTCAATAACGAACTGTTCCGCCTCATGGCCAGGATGATTCCGTACCTGGACAATGCGGAAGAAACGGAAAAGGCGCAAATAGTCTTCGACCTGCTCCTGGCCGAAGTGAAGTCGCCCGGTACCGCCGCGCTGTTTTCCGACAACGTCGCCGGCGTCCTCAAGTACCTGTTCCATTACGTCGACAAGACGGAATCGCCACCGCGCCGCCGCATCCGCCTCGACTTCCTCGAGTACATTTTCGCCGAACTCGAGCGCTATGCCGAAAACCAGGATGTCCGCCTTATCCGGAAACAACTCGGCGACGGCCTGGCCGAGCGGTATTCGGGCGATCCGGAGCGCGCCGCCCGGTTCTATACGGAAAACGGGCAGTAACGGCTGGACCGACCGCAGCGCAGCGGAACGGATGCAGGACAACGACCGGCGTCCCGGGGGAATTTCGGGCCGCATACACGAAGGAAAATATTCATAATGGCGAAACACCAGCGCATCTGCGTCATCGGCCTCGGCCAATTCGGGTGGCACCTCGCTGTCGAACTGGCCAAGGAATGCGAAGTCCTGGCGATTGACAAGAACCAGTCCGTCATCAACGACGTCGGCGATCTGGTCCAGCGCGCCTATTGCCTGGACAGCCGCAACTATACCGCCCTCTCCACCGTGGTCGGGGACGATTTCGACGACGCCGTCGTCGGCATGTCCGAGAACATGGAAGCGAGCATCCTGACCGTCCTTCACCTCCGCCGCCTCAAGCTGCCGCACATCTACGCCAAGGCGACGAGCCGGGATCACGCGGAAATCCTCAAAGCCATCGGCGCCGATTCGATTATCTTTCCGGAGCGGGAAACAGCATCGCGACTGGCCACCCAACTGGTGAACAAAAACCTCCTCGACTTTATCCCGCTGTCCGAAAACTATATGGTCATGCAAATCACGCCGCCGGAGTGGGCCCTCGGGAAAACCCTCCTCCAGCTCGAACTCCGGAAGCGCTTCGACATCTTCGTCATCGCCGTCAAGGAGCACGTGCCGGAACGGACCGCCTTCCTCCCCGGCCCTGATTTTGTCGTCAAGGACTCGGCCGCCCTCCTGGTCATCGGGAAGAAAGACAGCCTCGAAACCTTGGCCGACGCGCCGAACCCGTTCGAGGCGAAATAACCATGGCCGCGATGATGACGCTTGGAACAGGTCCGCTGTCGACCTGTGGTGTTTGGCTTTCCAACCGTGGCCGCGCTGCGGGTAACCGGTCGGCAAGGCGGGACAGGCGGCGGGTTGTTCCGGCAGTCGCTTTTCATCAGGAGCCGCGGTGAGTAGCCGAACCCATCCCAGCACGAACCGCATTTCGCCGGCGTTCGTCGTTTTCATGTGGTTTGTCGTGGCGATCGGCGTCGGCACCGTTCTTCTCTGGCTGCCCTGGGCCCATACCGGCCCGGACGTCAGGCTGCCGTTTCTCGATGCGCTGTTCACCGCCGTGTCCGCCGCCTGCGTCACCGGCCTGTCCGTCGTCAACGTCCATGACACCTTTTCCTTTTTCGGCCAGTTCGTCATCTTCGTCCTGATGGAACTGGGCGGCATGGGCATCATGACCTTCGCCAGTTACGGCTTCCGCCTTATCGGTCGGCGTATGAGCCTGGAGCACCACCTCGCCACCACGGACGCCATCTACGGCAGTGACGCCGCCAACATCTTCAAGAAAACCTTTGTCCAGATTCTCAAGGTCACCCTGTCCATCCAGGCCATCGGCGCCGTGCTTCTCTTTATCAGCCTGGCGCCGCGTCACGCGCCCGGTCACGAGTACGGACTGTGGATCTGGTCGTCCCTGTTCCATTCCGTCTCCGCCTTCTGCAACAGCGGGTTCATGATATACCGGGACGATCTCCAGTCGCTTCGGCAAAACATCCCGTTCCTCGTCATTCTCCTCACCCTCGTCACCCTGGGCGGCCTCGGCCACATGGTCCTGAACGAACTGTACCGCCTGCCCGGGTATATCCGGAACCACATCAAAAAACCGAAATGGATATCCCTCCACACCCGGGTGGTCCTGACAATGACGGTCGTCATGATCCTGATTGGCACGTTGTGCATCTGGACTTTGGGGACCAAGAAAGAGGGGTCGAGCCTGTGGCATGCGATCTTTGAAACGATAAGCGGACGCACCGCCGGGTTCAGCATTATCAGCCAGGCCAGCCTGCCGCTGCCGTCGATTATCGTTCTCTGCTTTGTGATGTTTGTCGGCGGTTCTCCCGGGTCGTGCGCCGGCGGCATCAAGACGACCTCCCTCGCCATCTGGATTGGCCGCATCCACGCCAACCTCCGGAACGACACCAACGTCAACCTCTTCGGCTACACCATCGCCCCGGACCTGGTGAGCCGGGCCCGCATCCTCATGGCGGTGACGTCGATGTGGCTCCTGGCCGGCGTGTTCATCCTCGCCGTCATCCATCCGGAGGAGAATCTCCAGACGCTGATTTTTGAACAGATTTCCGCGTTCGGAACGGTGGGGTTGTCCATGAACTTCACCCCGCGCCTCGAAAACGCCGGCCGGGTGTGGATAATCATCTCGATGTTTGTCGGCCGCCTTGGCCCCCTGTCCATCGCGCTGTGGATGGTGCCGTCGAAGAAAGTCGGTATCAACCGGCCGATTGGCCGAATCATGGTCGGGTGACGGAACGAACGCACATCCCAACACCCGACCCGCACCCTATGCCTCTCCCCTTTCCCGCCGGATAATCCACGCCGCCGCGTCAGCCAGGTTCGCCGCGACGTAGTCGGGCGCGAGTCCGGGAATGGCCCTGGTCTTCTCGCCGTAGCCGGTGAGGACGAGAACCGTTGTCGCGCCGACGTCCTGTCCGACGCGGATATCGGCCTCGCTGTCGCCGACCATGTAACTGCCCGCCAGATCGGCCCCAAGTTCCCGAGCCGCTTGTTCAAGCATGCCGGGACGCGGCTTCCGGCAAGCGCAATCGTCGGCCGGAATGTGGGGGCAGTGGTAGATTCGGGCGAAGGCGTTGTCGTCCCCGATTAGGTCCAGCATCCTCCGGTGAATTGCGGCCAGGTCGTCTTCCGTCAGATAGCCTCTGGCGATTCCGGATTGGTTACTGACCAGGACCAGGGTGAGGCCGGCGGCTTTGAGACGGGCGAGAGCGGCGGCGGCGTCAGGGAAAAGTTCGGTATCGTCAGGGTTTTTCTGGTAATGTTTATTGACAATGACGGTTCCGTCGCGGTCGAGGAATACGAGTATCGGTTGCGTTTTCATACAATAACTTTCCACAGTGATTGACAGTGCTCACGCTTGCGTGTCCGTTTGAGTGCGCTGCCCGTCCAGACGTCTGGTACGAATCCTGCCGGGAAGGCGCGAGGCGCAACCGGCGTTTTTTTCCGCTGAAGATGCGGATGCCCCGGTTCCCCATCCATATGGGCGCGCTGCAACTTCTTGACCAACCTCCATATAAACAACATGTTACAG
>JAJBTL010000096.1 GCA_020860865.1 Planctomycetota bacterium
AGGCCGTACGATTCGTATTAGTAGCCGGACAGGCCGGACCGCCGGTCCTGATCCGCCCACGAACCAAACCCGCCCGCCCACACCCGGGAGCGGCCGGTCGGCCCGCACTGGCGCGGGCCGTAGATCGGCTGGGCCAGGCCACCGTCGGACTGGACGGCCGCGTCGGCGAAGACAAACTGGTCGAAAAAGGCCCGGCTCTGCCCCCGGCGGTACTGACGGAGCCGGTTCGCGTCGGTCGCCAGCGCCTGGTTGGCATAGGCACCGTAGGCGCCGTACAACCGCTCCAGTTCCGAGTGACCGTTTTCGGCGGACAGGTTTTCGGTGATGTCGGTGAAATAGTCGTCAAACACGTCCATGCCCGGGTTTTCGGAGTAGGGTTGTTCAAGAAGCCAGTCGAGATAGGCGCCGCCGTTCTGGATATTCGCGTTCCCGGGCGCCAGGCGGCCGAGGAACCGGTCCGTCGCCTCGACAAAGGAACTGATGCCGGCGACGGTGGCGTTCAGATTGAACCTGTCGTCGATGGAGAGGAAGAATTTCGTTCTTCCGCTCCACACGTCGTCCGTGGTGACAGCGCTGTCCGCCGTCAGGTTGTTCGCCAAGCGGATGACGTCCTTATTCCTGAGGGAATTAGCCGCGCCTTTCAAGGTCACAGCGGTGTCGGCGGCGACCTTCAGGCCGCCGGTCACGTCGAGGACCGGCGTGTCCGCGCTCCCGTCCGCGATGTTGAACTCGACCGCCTGTCCACTGAGGTCCAGCGTGGTGGTGCCGGTTTTGACTGACGACATGCCTGACACGGTCAATGCCGCGATCAGGTTCTGCCCGGTGGCGGCGGAAATGTCGAAAATCGCCCCCGTTTCGAGGACAAGGGCGGATTCCGCCAGCGATCCGTCCGCTGCCAGCGCCAGCGTTCCGCCGGCGATGGTGGTGACGCCCCGGTGGCTGTTCACGCCGGTCAGGGTGAGGACGCCGTCGCCGATCTTCCGGAGCGTTCCGTCACCACTCATGACGCCCGCAAAGGTACTGTCGTTGTCCTGCCGGACAGTCAGGCTGCCGAGGACGATGCCGGTCCCGGCCGTCCCGGACAGGTCGCCGACGGTCTGGCCGAAACCGGCCATGTCGACAGAGGCGTTGTTCGTCAGGGACAGGCTGGACGTCTGGCCAAAGGCGTTTTCCGTCAACATCGTCAGGGCAGTCTCGTCAACGACGGTGGCGCCGGTGTAGTCACTCTTCGTGTTCCCGACCGTGACCGCCTTGTCCCCGGAGAAGGTGAACCCGCCCGTTCCGGTCAATTTCGCATTGATAACCGGCGTCGAGGCGGTGGAGATGGAACTGTCCATCACCATGACCTTCCCGTCGTCCGCCGCCAGTTCGGCCAAACCGTAGCCGAGGTACAGCCCTTTCCGGTCAGCGTCGTTATAAAAGCCGACGATATAATCGAAGGTGGCGGTGCCGACCCGTCCGGAACTGTCGTCCACCTCCCGGACAGCCTTTGACCCGTCGGAATTCAGGCCGGTGTCGATAAAATCGAGCAACGTGTGCTCACCGGTCACGCTGCCGGTGGCCCGGATAATCGCTTCCTGACCGGCTTCCGCCGCCGTGGCGTAGTCGTAAAAACTGCCGTATTGGAAATTACTGGTGTCGATGGAGCCGCTCAGGCCCATCTGGACGCTGCCGCCGTAACTGGTGACGCCGAGATCGGTGACGGTCAGTGTTGGCCGGTTGATAATCCCCCCGTAACCGCCAAGATAACGAGCGATCCGCCGTCGAAAACCAGCCCGCGCAGTGTCTGGTCGCTGACGAGGGACGCTGTGGTGGAAGAGGGCTGGCGGGACGTCAGGCGGAGGGTGGCGCCCGCGAGTGCGGCGGCGGTGTATGGGTCGCTAAGGAAGACGGTCCCCCGGTTCAACTGGATAACACCGCCGAATTCGCTGCCGACGGTCGAGGCAAAGGCCAGTTGGTTGCCGGCCGCGCCGAGGTCAAACGCGAGCGTCCCGTCCGCGCCGCCGGTGAGGACGTTCGCGAACTCGTAGTCCCCGGTGGCATTCACTTGCAGAACGCCTTCGTCGACGTGATAGCCGCCGGTAAACAGGAGGGCGTTACCGGAAAGAATCTGGGTTCCACTGCCGGTTTTAATGATTGTCCCGCCCGGCACGGTTGTCGTCAACGTTCCCGAGTATTCGTAGGGCGAACCGTCCGCGTCCGTGTCAAAGTCAATGGTCAAATTGACGCCGTCAAGGCTGACAATCCCGGCGTTCGCCTCCGCACTGGCAAGGCCGCCGATGGTCAGGCGACCATTCACCCGGAGCGTTCCGCCGCTGGCCAGTTCGTGGACGCTGTTGGCACTAAGGGAGTTTGGCTCGGAGCCCACGAGGGTGCCGCCACGGATGACGGTTTTTCCGGAATAGGTGTTGGCGCTAGCAAGCTGTAATGTGCCGTTGCCGTCCTTGACAAATCCGCCGACGTGGCCGTCGGCGTCCGATATGTCGCCGTAGAACGAGTTGGACGACGTGGTGTTGACGACCAGCGAGTTGTTGCCGAGGACGACCGCGCCGCTGCCGTGCAATCTCGAGACGGCGACATCGTTCGTTTTCGCTGAAATATCGAAGGTCCCGTTACCTGAAATCCAAAGATACGCCCGACTGGGCAACGTGCCGTTTTCCCCAAGTGCCAGGGTGCCGCCCACCACGCGGGTGGCACCGGTGTAGGTGTTGGCGCCGGTCAGGGTCAGGGTGCCGTTGCCGTCCTTCGTCAGGTCGCCGGTACCGGAAATAATGCCGCCGTACACTTCGTTTCCGCTTTGGTTGACGGTCAGTCTGGCGGTACCGAGGCGCACGCGTGAACTCCCCCCACCGGCGAGTCCGCCTATCGTTTGGTCATGGTCATCGAGGTAGAGCCTGCCGCCGTTCGACAGGTTGTGCACGCTGGCGGCGCTGAAGGCGTTCTCGGCGCCGGCCCGGAGTGTGCCACTTTCGATAACAGTGTCGCCGCTATAGGATTTGTTGTCCCCGGTGAAGACGACGGTCCGGTTCCCCTCTATTCGTACCGAGCCGCTTCCGGACACCGCGTTGACGAAGTCGCCGGTATAGTCCACGACCACCGTGCCGTCGTTTTCGATGGCGGCCGGGCCGGACGAACGCTGGCTTTTCAGGACAAGGCTGCTCCGGTCCCCGACAGCGATGCCGTTTTCGAAGTAGTTGTCCCCATTCAGGGTGACGCTGGTGCCGGACCCGGAAATATTCAGTGTATGGTTAAGCGCTTCCGGCGGCCCATTCGTCCCGAACCAACTGTCCGCGACCGCGATGTTCCCGGTAAACGTCCAGTCCCCGGCGGTGACATCCATCTGCGAAGCGGTGACGCCGCCGCTGGCGACTTCGATTGTCCTGGTCCCGCCACTATCAAACACCACCCAGTCGCCGGCGAGAAACTTGGTAACTGGTGTACCGCCGCTGTTGGTCCAATTGCCTGTTACCATGTCCCAGGTGCCGTCTACAGGACTGTTCCACCTCATTTTTTCACTTTGCGCCGTGAAAGTAGCTGTCAATTCGAGCGATGTCCCAGAGTTAGCAACGTCGTTAGTCAGGCTGACTCTGTCACCAAGAGAGCCTATGTCCACGCCATTCAGTGAGTAGGAAAAAATGCCAAACATAACATTATGAGCGGAGAGAATCTCGGCCGAGATAAGGTTAACCAATTTACCGAAATCGATGGCGATAGGACTTTGAAGGTTTGCAGTGCCCGATACCACAATTCGATCATCAGGCGAGTCAAGCCGTATGGTCGCGCCATTTTGCATGGTTAAGTTAGAATTTTCCGTTGTCGTACCAATGGACAACGTCCCGCCCTGCCCGAACCGATCGCCGGCCGAAAGCGTTCCGTTTGCATTAACTATGACAGAGGATGTGGTAAGGTCATGTACGATCACCGTCCCCGTCCCGGCCAGAAGACCACGGCCGTTGCCGCCAACAAGAATATCATAATCGCTCTGCAGCACCGATCGTTCACCCACGATGACCGTACCGCTCGAAGAGGCATGCAGGCCCAGTGCGACCTGATTTCCAGAAGCCATGCCGCCATCACTGATGGCCAGAAGACCTGAGCCGAAAACACCGACCTGGATGTCATGTGTACTCACTACATTCGAGCTGGCCCCGTTTACCGTCACCGCGCCGCTGGCTCCACTGTTGACACCTATTCCAAGTCCACCGCTGGACACCTCACCGCCACCACTAACGTTCACATTACCGGTGCCGTCATGGCCAACATAAAAGCCTTTACTGGATTCCAACCTGGACCCGGTTCCGTCCACAGTCAACAACCCGCTGGAACCGGCCTCATAACCCAGATACATTGAATCTGACACCACGCTGCCGCCGTTATCGACGCGTAGCGCGCCGGTACCGGTATTACCTATGCGCAAATTACTGGCGGACAGAACTGCACCGCTCCCCGTCACCGCGTTCAGGAGGGAATCGGGGTTGATGCTGTTCCAATTGGCGATTCTCAGAACGCCGTCCAGGACAATCGTGCCGCCGGAATACGTATTGGCCACGTTGGAAAGCTCGAGCACGGCCGACCCGGTCTTGACGAGATCGCCGGTGCCCGATATCACGCCGTCAAGCGAATAATAATCCCATGCGTTACCGTTGACGGTGATTGTGGTTCCGTCGTCGGCCAGCCTGTAGTTGGTCGCGTCGACTGGCGAGCCAGTTGCATCAAACGCTATCTCCGGCCCAAACTGCACCGGCTCCGCCGCCGCCGCCGGTACCAGGCTCCACGCCACCCACGCCAGCGCCAGCGCCAGACACGACAAGCCGCACGACCGGGACAACACCATCCCCGCCGCCGCCACAAAGCGACCACTGCGCCGCGCCACACCATATTGACGGTAATTCATAGCCCCCCCACGTTCCATCCTCACCACATCAGTGGTAAGTATATGTATGGCTCGTAATTCTACCGTCTATTACCGTTCGTCCCCATCTTCGCGTATCCGCGTCCGGAGCCGGAACATCTCCCGGACCATTTCCTTGAGTCCCGTCCCGACCGCCGCCGACACCGCCAGGACCGGCCTGCCGCTGGCTTT
>JAJBTL010000181.1 GCA_020860865.1 Planctomycetota bacterium
CCCGCTCGCCACCGGGAAAAAGGCCCCGCCGGGCTGGCGCAGTCTGGGATGGTTCAGGGACAGGGCCGGACGTATCCGTATGCCAATCGCGTAGAGGGCGGGAAATTGGATAATCACCTCCACCAGTCCCGCCGCCAGGACGAAGATACTCACGGCATAGGTCGACGCCTCGGCCTGGAGCCGCGACAGGTCGCCGCCGGCCTGCCACCAGTAGACATAAGCGAAGCCGGCGAGGAACCCGATATTCAGGATAATGGACAATGCCGCCGGCAAGGCGAACCGCCGCAGTGACTGAAGCATGCCGCCAAGGAGGGCGGCCAGGCAGACAAGCGGCATGAAGGGGAAGAGGAGGGCGGTCAACCTGAGCGCCAGGGATATTTCCCGGCTGTCCGTAAACCGGTCGATAACGAGGCAGACGACAATCCCAAGGACGGTCAGCGCTCCGCCGACCAGCGCCAGTAGGGTGAAGGCCTGGCTCCCGAGAGCGCTCGCCGACGCTTCCCCGTCCTTCCGGTTCGTCCGGACAAAGGCCGGGATAAACGCGGCGGACAAGGCGCCTTCGCCGAGGAGGTTCCGGAACAGGTTCGGGATGCGGAAGGCGAATATGAAGGCGTCCGACGCCCAACGCATATGGCTGAAGAGCTGGACTAGGATGACGAGCCGGACAAAACCGAGGACGCGGCTCCCAAGGGTCAAAGCACTCACCGTCCAGGTCGAACGGACTTCCCGGCGGGCGTCGTCGGGGTGGTTGGTTGGCGAGGGACGGACGTCGCCGCCGGCTTCTGTTGTGGACAAAGGGTTATTCCTGCTGTAAGAGGGTGGCCATACTGGCAACGAGGCGGGCCGCCAGGGCGGATTTGTCGATTTCCCCCAGTTCGGTGACGCTGTCCTGCGACAGGATGGCAGCGGTCTCCCGGCCCGCGCCGAACGAGGTTACCGAGTTGACGACAATGAGGTCGAGATCTTTATCGATAAGCTTCCGCCGGCCTTCGTCCAGGTTCATGTCGACGTCGAGGGAAAAGCCGACAACCACCATGCCGGCGCGTTCCGGCCGGGCCCGGACATCGGCCAGGATGTCGACGGTGCGTTTGAGGCGGAGGACGAGGTCGCCGTCCCCCTTCTTGAGCTTGGTCGAGAGCGGTTCGGCCGGCGTGTAATCCGCCACCGCCGCCGTCATGACGAGGCCGTCGGCCCAGGCCAGTCCGGCCACCACTTCCCGGTGCATGTCGGCGGCGGAACGGACATGGACTGTTTCGATGCCGTCCGGCGGCGCCAGGTGGGTCGGGCCGAGGATGAGCCGGGGCGTGCCGCCGGCCTGTTTGACCGCCAGCGCCACTTCCATGCCCATGCGGCCGGTGGAGCGGTTACAGATAAAACGCACCGGATCGATATCCTCCGCCGTCGGACCGGCGGTGACGAGGATGCGCGGACTGGGGATTTTCTGCATATATTTACGCCCTGCCTGTGCCCAGACCCGGTTCCGGACAAAGGATTTCATTATGCCGGTACCGCCGGTGAGCGCAAGATGGAGTTGCGGAAAATGTCCGTATGCGTAAGATTGCCGGGGCTACCGCCGACGGTAGTCTACAACGCGCGTGGATGTGGATGTGTGCCGGCGGGTTCCTGCCGCCGGGTCTCCATCCGTCAGGCTGAATAGGCAGGGAGACGCCGATCCCGGGCGCGGAGTGGGTACGTGGAATTCGTGCAGGTACGTTTTGAGAGCCGAGTCACGGAGCATTTATGATAGCGGTGGACATTGGCAATACCTATACCCGCATCGCCGCTTTTGCCGGCGAGGCGATTATTGGCCGGCAATCCTTCCCGACCCGGGAACTAGATGTGGTGGACATAATGCCGGTTTTTGACGAATTGTCCCGCCTGGCCGACGCGCCCGACGTCTGGGTGGCGTCGGTGTCGCCCGGGTCCAATGCGGTTGTCGATTCGGCGGCGGAACGGGTTGGTCTCCGCCGTCATTTCATTCGCGGCAGCGACAACATCCTGCCGCACACACTGTCCACACCGGCCACCACCGGCGTCGACCGCCGCCTCTCCGCCATGTCGGCCGGGCGCCGGCAATTCCCGAACCAGCGGCAGCCGGACGGCTACATCGTCATCCAGTGCGGCAGCGCCGCCACCGTCGACTTCGTGGACGGGACCGGCACGTTCAGGGGCGGGTACATCCTGCCGGGACCGGGCATGTGGCTTGGCGGCTTGTCCCGGGCGGCGCAGCTTCCGGACCTGTCCGAGGAAAGGCCCGAATGGGGCAAGATGGCTGTCGGCAACAACACCCATGACGCCATGACCCACGGCATGCACGTCGCCCTCCCGGTGGCGGTGGCGTCGGCCGCCCTCCTCATGAACAGTCCGGAAGGCGGGCCGGTGGGGACGCCGCCGGTGGTGATTACGGGCGGCTGGGGCGAAGCGGTGGAGCCGTTCATCCGGTCGAACCATGTCTTTGACAAAGACCTTCTCCTCCACGGTATCCGCTTTCATTCCGAAACCGCCAGGTAGGAGACGGTTCGCTTGATGACGGTAATCGTCATCAGAAACAGTAGTGCAGGGAACTTCACCTTGTACGCGTCGTCCGAATGCAAAAAGAGATTAATCCCGATGCCACATCCCGCCGTTGTCACTATTCACCGCGACCTCGCCTATGCCGATGGCGTCGCCATGCAAAAAGACCTTGTCACCAGGATTGCCAACGATCCCGATTGTCCCGGCGCCCTGGTCTTTGCCGAACACAAGCCGGTCATCACCTGCGGTCGATCCGGAGACGGAAGCAACCTGTTGGTGCGGCCGGACGAGTTGGCGGCGGACGGCCTTGAGTACCACCAGACCAATCGCGGCGGCGACGTTACCTACCATGGACCGGGACAGTGGACAGTGTATCCGATACAGCGCCTGGCCTGGTATGACAAAAATTTGCACCACTATTTGCGGCTTTTGGAGGAGTGCGTCATCCATTTTCTCCAGCGGTACGGCCTGGAAGGAACCCGGCGCCAGGGCCTCACCGGCGCCTGGGTCGGGACGGGCAAGGTGGCGGCGGTAGGCGTGGCGGTGAGCCGCTGGGTGACGTGGCATGGCATCGCCGTCAATATTAATCCTGACCTGAGCCGGTTCACACGATACATGCACCCGTGCGGCATACGCTCAAGCGAAGGCGGCGTGGCGAGTTTGTCGTCACTCCTTGGCAAACCGTACACCATGGAAGAAACGCTGAACCCGCTCATGGAATCGATGGCGGCAGTCCTCTCGCTCGAACTCACCGTGCACAACACGTAATCCGTTAAATTCACCATGGAAGACACACGCCCGGTCGCATCGACCAGGATATCCTCGCAGTGTACCTTGCCGTTGACATGTCATGATGCGTTTGAAGTTTCATGACTACATTTCCGGTGAAACGATTCAAAGTCTCCGTAACTCAAGAAAATATCATTGATTAATATCAATATAGCAAATAAAACAGCTCCGCCGTCCAAACGAACGGCGGAGCTTATGGTGTCTTCCGGTGGTACAATTCGTACCGTTTGTCTAGAAGTTGGGGGGCGGAGGCAGATTGCCGACCTGGCTGTCGGCCTCGCGCAACTTTTGTTCAAGCACGTCGCCGAGGCGGCGGAGAACGATGATGGTTTTGCCGACATCGAAGCGGCCTTCGACCACGCCCTTGGTGGTGGAGCAAATCATGGCGAGGAGCCGGCCGGAGATGGCGGACAATTCGGCGACATTATTCAATGAACCGAAGTTGTCTTCGCGCCGGAGGGACGGCAGGCCGTGGAGGCTCGGCAGTCCGTAGGGCGGGGCATCCGGTTCCCGGAGGGACGGCGCCGACATTTCACCATGGCCGGATTCGCTGTAAAAGCTCATATACGGCTGGTCGGAAATGCCTTCCACGCGTTTTGTCGTGTTGTCGCGGCGAAGATATTCGACGGTGACTTCGAAAAAATCGGCTATCTGCTGCAACCGCAGTTCGTCCGGTGTGCGCATGCCGCATTCCCACGGCGACCACTGTTGCGGCGAGACGCCGAACTCTTCGGCGCAGCGTTTGCCGCCACCCCGACCGGGGAACTTTTTCATGCGGCAATCGCGAATATTTCTGGCGATGGTTTCTCTGAGTTCGTTAGGAATCTTTCCCATATTTTTGTATCCGTATTGGCAAATTTTCGTACTGAAAACGGGTTAAAAAGAATGAGGTACACTATGTACTGAAGCCATGATGTTTCCGGGAAAAGTAAATCCCAAACCTGAAGCGCACATGGAGGTTACATGATCACAAAATCGAATCTCGGCGCGCGTCAGTGATGCTGATAATATAAAATCACTTGGTGAAAAAACGGTTCAGATTGCCGCGCCGCATCGGGAACAAAGCGCGTTGTATTACGTTCGTACGCGACTATGAAGTTAATATCTAGAAAATGTATTCGATACTTTCTCCAGTCAAAACTACGTCACTGTGTGTTTAAAATGTCCTGGACGCAACTACATTCAAACGTAAAACATTTTTTGTTAACAGTTTACTTATTCAATTATATACAACGAAAAATTTTTGCCAATGCCGGCCCATTCACCATTGGCGGCGGTCCACCGCTTCCATTTACCCGGTCGAATGACCGGCTGCCTGGCAAGCGAAAGTCGGTTACGCACACGATTTTGTTTAGAGAAATCGCTCTATGGCCAGTGGTGTTATTGGCAGTTCAGTAACGGCTTTATTAAATTTTCTGTTGCATCGGGCTTAAGCACTAGACTTGGCGGCAATTTTATTCATTATCTGTATGTTACCGCTTATCCGCAGATTATCAATATCTTTTTCTAAAAATCATGTGAAATGGCTGCTGTAGCCCGATTAATAATCCCGTTAAAAAACGGTTTAGATATACTTGATCGCCGGTTCAAATTAACCGCGCGCAAACGGCGAATTTGTAAATGAGCACAGTTAATAAAGGCGTTAATCGGACGTCGCAGCCACCGCCGGCGCCAGCCACCTTTTTCAATAAATTGTAATCGACATTGATAGATGTCTGATAACTGTGACGGCACTCCGGTAAATTATCAAAATTGTTCAAATAAA
>JAJBTL010000014.1 GCA_020860865.1 Planctomycetota bacterium
GTTCAGGACGAAACGACCGCGAGATCAACAACGCCGTCCCCGCCCCCGGAGAACCGTCACCGGGACGGCGAATGCGTCCCGAACGTCCCGGACGTCGCCCCGGACCTCGTTTCCCAGGAAGAAACCGACCGCCTGGCCGAGGACACGCCGTCGTCCCGCACCGTTCTTCCGGAACCGGCCCCGGCCTCGCCGGCCTGGCTCCGCTGGCAATTCCTCATCACCGCCCTCGCCATCGGCGTCTTCGGCGTCCTCGTTTTCAGCCAGGCCGTCTCCGCCCTCGCCCTCGCCGCGACGCTCCCCGAATGGGCCCGGTACCTCCTTCTTGTGCCGCTGGCCGGCTGCTGCCTCGTTGTCCTCGCTGTCTGCGTCAGCCTCGCCGTCGCCTGGTTCCGCCTCCGCGCCATGCGCCAGGTCAACCTGTCCACCCTGGAAGAACTCCGGCGCCGGGCCGAGACCCGGGACGACGGCACCAAACACATGAAGGAAGCTCGCGACCGCCTTGAAACCTACCTAAAACAATATCCACTGACAGATTCCGGCCTGCCGCGCCTCCGCTCGGCCGGCCTCGCGGACCACGAGGTCGAACGCGTCGCCAAGGCCCGCGACCGCCTCGTCGGCCGGTCCACGGACAGCCGGTCGTGGATTGCCGATTTTCAAGACAATTTCCAATCGCCCATCGATGCCGCCGCCGCCGGCCGCATCAACGCCTGGTCATTGAAAGCGGCCGGCTGCGTTATCGCCTCGCCGTTGCCGCTCCTGGACGCCGTCCTCGTCCTCGGCATCTCCATGAAAATGCTCAAGGACCTCGCCACTCTTTACAACATCCGGACCAACCGATCCGGCACCCTTGTCCTCCTGAACCGCGCCATCGTCGCCGCCTTTATCGCCGGCGTCGCCGACGACGCGGCGGAAGTGGCCGGCGGCATGGCGGCGGAAGAACTTGGCGGTTTCCTTAGCGAAAGCGCCATGGATTCCCTCGGCGCCCGGGTGGCCGGCGTTGTCGCCCCGAAACTCGGCGAAGGCGTCATCAACGCCTTCTTTGTCCGCCGCCTCGGCAAGGCCGCCGTCCGCCTCCTGCAGCCGGTGCGTCCGAAATAACGGCGCCGTTACCTGAATATGTATATACAAGTCTTCCCATCCCGGTGAGGCGATTTCCCATACTGGAGCCCAGTACATGACAATTCCCGAACTGCCCTTTTCCCCCGACGACGTCCTCCACGGTTTCCGCGTCGTCCGGATAACGCCCATCCATGCGATGAACATGACCGCCGCCGAGTTCCGGCACGACGCGTCCGGCGCCCGCCTGTTCCACCTCGCCGCCGACGATCCGGAAAATCTCTTCTCCGTCGCCTTCCGGACGCCGCCGCCGGACGACACCGGCCTGCCGCATATTCTCGAACATACCGTCCTCTGCGGATCGCGGCGCTATCCGGTCAAGGACCCGTTTGTCGAACTCCTGAAAACGAGCCTCGCCACCTTCCTGAACGCCTTTACGTACCCGGACCGCACCGTCTACCCCTGCTCCAGCATGAACCCGAAGGACTTCCACAACCTCATGCGGGTCTACGCCGACGCTGTCTTCTTCCCGAACATAACGGAAGACCACTTCCGCCAGGAAGGCCACCATCTCGAATTCACCCCGGACGGCAGCCTCATTACAAAAGGCGTCGTCTACAACGAAATGCGCGGCGTTTACTCCGACCCGGACGGCATCCTAGACCGCCACGTCCAGCGCCTCCTGTTCGACTCGAACGCCTACGGCCGCGATTTCGGCGGCGATCCGAAAGCCATCCCGGAACTGACCTACAAGCAGTTCGTCGATTTCCACAAGGCCTATTACCACCCGTCGAACGCCTGGATGTTCACCTACGGCAATGTCGACATCAGGGAAACGCTCGCCATCCTCGACGCCGAATACCTGAAGGAATTCACCGCCATCGACCTCGACTCGACGATTGGCCCGCTCGAAACCTGGCAGGAACCGCGTTCCGGCCAGTTCACCTACCCCCTCGACCAGGGCGATTCGGAAACAGCCCGCACCGACATCGCCGTCGCCTTCACGGCGAACGATCGGCGGAACGTCCTGGAGACCCTCGCCATGAAGGTGGCCGACGCCTACCTTCTGGACAACGCCGCGTCGCCGCTCCGGAAAGCGCTTATCGACTCAAAACTCGGCGAAGAACTCGGCTCGTCCGGATACGCCGATTACCAGCGGGATACCTTCTTTATCGTCGCCCTGAAAGGGTCCGAACCGGACCGCGCCGCCGCTGTGGAAAAGCTTATTCTCGATACGGTGGCGGACGAATGCCGGAACGGCTTTGACCAGGACAAGGTCGAAACCGCCCTGCACCGCCTCGAACTCGCTTCCCGGGAAATCCGTTCCCAATACCCACTCCGGCTCCTGGAACGGGTCTTCGGCGCCTGGCTCTACGACTCCGATCCGCTTGGCCAGGTTGACATCTCCGGGAACCTCGACGAACTCCGCGCCACCCTCGCGGCGAATCCCCGGTTCCTCGAAGAGACGACCAAGCGTTGGCTCCTCGACAACCCGCACCGCCTCCGCGTCACCCTGGTGCCGGACAAGCACTATGTCGAAAAGAACGACAAGGAAACGGCTGACGCCATGCAGGCCGTCCTCTCCGGCCTCGACGCCACGGAACAGGAAAATGTCCGGGACATCGCCCGCCGCCTCGAGGAAATGCAAAGCGCCGGCAATTCCGAAGCGGCTCTCGCCACCCTGCCCCGTCTCGCCATCAAGGACGTATCGCCCCGGCCGCTGCCGCTCCGTTATGATGCCACCGACATACGCGGCCGCGACTACCTCCGGGTGCCGATGTACGCCGGCGGCGTCGGTTACCTCGCCATGGGCATCCAGGTCTCCGGCCTTTCGGACGACGAAATTCTCCTCCTCCCGCTCCTCGCCGAAGCACTCGGGAAGACCGGCGCCGCCGGCCACGACTATGCCGAAATAGCCATGCGGGAAGCCGCCGTCACCGGCGCCATCGATTTCGCCGCCGGCCTCGGCAGCCACGTCGACGGCCCCGACCACTGCATTCCCCGCCTCACCGTCTGGATGAAGGCGCTCGAATCGGATTGGGACAAGGCCCTCGCCGTCCTTACGGACCGCCTCTTCCGGGCCGAATGGGGCGACCGGGACCGCCTCCGGGACATCATCCTCCAGTCCCGCATGTCCTGGCGGAACCAACTCGTCCCGTCCGGGAACGCCTATGCCGCCCTTTATGCCGCCCTCACCCTGTCGCCGGCCATGTACATGTCGGAACGCCTGTCCGGCACGACCCAGGCCCGGTTCATCGACCGCCTGGCGGAAAACATCGACCGGGAACTGGACAGCCTGCCGGACCGCCTCGGGTCACTAATTGAACGCGTCATCGCCGGCGGCACCATCGCCCTCTCGCACATCGGCTGCGACGAATGCGACGTCCTCACCCGGGGCTGGCTCGACACCGTCGCCGGCCGCTTCACCGGAAACGGCGCCCGCCAGCAATTGACGCCGCCGCCCGCCGTCCCGGCCCGCATCGGCCTCGCCGCCCCGGCCGACGTCGCCTTCGACGCCCGGGCCATGCCGGCGCCGGTCCAGTCCGACCCCGACGCCGCCGCCCTCGCCATGCTCGGCGTGCAACTCAGTTACGGCTTCCTCTGGAACGAAGTCCGGGTCAAGGGCGGCGCCTACGGCGTCAGGGCGTCCTACGACGGCCACGGCGGCCGCTTCACCTTCTCGAGCTTCCGCGACCCGAACGTCCTCCGCACCCTGGACGCCTTCGCCGCCGCCGCCCGCTATGTCCAGGACGGCATGGACCTGTCGCCGGAAGCGCTTGAACAAGCCATCATCGGCGCCATAAAGACGCTGGACACCCCGATGCGTCCGCCGAGCGCGGTGGTGGCCGCCTTGTCCCGCCACCTCGGCGGCGAGACGGACGAGTTCCGGAAAACCTTCCGTGAACGTCTTCTCAACCTCACCGCCGACCAGGTCAGGAATGCCGCCGCCCGCACCTTCGCTGGCATGGACAAGGCGCCGGTCTGCGTCCTCACGTCCCGGGAAAAGCTTCAGGAAGAAAATGCCAAGGGCGGGAACTTCGAAATAGAAGCGCTGTTCTCCTGATTCTTCGTCACACGTTCCGGGGAAAGACTCTTTCCTCACTACGACATATCAGCATAAAGAACGGGTGGACGCATGAAAGCGCCCGCCCGTTTTACATGACTGATTGGCAGTTGTTGCCACAGTACCCGATTAGTACCGGTAATGCCCCGCCTTGTACGGCCCGTCGACAGTCACGCCAATATACGCCGCCTGTTCCGGCGACAGCTTTGTCAGCTTCGCACCGATGCGGTCGAGGTGAAGCCTTGCGACCATTTCGTCGAGATGCTTCGGCAGGACATAGACCTTTTTCTCATACTTGCCCTGATTCGCGAACAGTTCCATCTGGGCCAGGACCTGGTTGGTGAACGAATTACTCATCACAAAGGACGGGTGGCCGGTGGCGCAACCGAGGTTGACGAGACGGCCTTCCGCCAGGAGAGTGATCCGTTTGTTGTCCGGGAAAATAATCTGGTCGACCTGCGGCTTGACGTTTTCCCATTTGTACTGCTTCAGGGACGCGACGTCGATTTCGTTGTCGAAGTGGCCGATATTGCAGACAATCGCCTGGTCCCGCATCGCCTTCATGTGATCGTGGGTGATGACATTCTTGTTGCCGGTGCAGGTGACGAAGATGTCCGCCATGCCGACGACCTCGTCCATCCGGACGACCCGGTAGCCTTCCATCGCCGCCTGGAGGGCGCAGATCGGGTCGATTTCCGTGACCCACACCGTCGCCCCCATGCCCCGAAGGCTCTGGGCGCAGCCCTTGCCGACGTCGCCGTAGCCGAGGACAATGGCGACCTTGCCGGCGATCATGACGTCGGTGGCGCGTTTGATGCCGTCCAGGAGGCTTTCCCGGCAGCCGTAAAGGTTGTCGAATTTCGACTTCGTCACCGAGTCGTTGACATTGATGGCCGGGAACGGCAGCCGTCCCGACTCTTCCATGGCGTAGAGC
>JAJBTL010000041.1:0-3521 GCA_020860865.1 Planctomycetota bacterium
CTCCAGTTCCGTCGCCATCATGGACATCGACCAGTGCAAGCAGTTCAATGACACCCTCGGCCACCTGGCGGGGGATCGCGCCCTCACACCCGTCGCCGAGATAAGTGGATCGATACTCAGGCCGGATGATATCATGGGCCGGATGGGCGGGGAGGAGTTTCTTTTCTTCTTTTCAAACACCAACATCGATCAGGCCCGGCGCGTTGCCGAACGCATCCGGGAGCGCATTGCCGCCCAGCCGCTGCCGGTGGACCACGGCCAGGCTTTCATGACCGCATCCATCGGTGTGGTTTCGTTTTATGCCAACCAGGACAACCATTCGGAAGGTTCGAGCATTCTCGAACAAGCCCTGGCCATCGCCGACGAGGCCCTCTACCGGGCCAAAGCGGCGGGCCGGAACAAGGTGCGGACCGGGGCGTTCGTGTCCTGAAATAACGGTCCGATGACAAACTCGCCCGTCTTTCGGTGAATTCATTCCCTTGGGACAAATGTAACCCAAAAAACCAAGGGGTGGACGAATCATCGTCCACCCCCCTCCTCTTCTCCCAACGCCACTGCGTTTCATGACACGGGTCTGTGGCCCCTGTCATCAGTGGGTAATTCTCTCCCGTCCTACCATTCCGTCGCGACGTCCAGCGTGTTCTTGACATCGCCGTTCGAATTGATATCCAGCGAATACCCCAAATCAAAGTTATAGAGTCGTACCCCGACGCCGGCGGTGACGCCGAAGCGGCCCTTGCTGAACGATCCGGACGGGACGAAGAAAGTGTCGCCGTTCCTGCCGCTGTACGACGTCCGGTCGTAGTACAGCCCGCCCCGGAGCGCCATCAGGTCGGGGATGACCTGCTGTTCGATACCGACGGACAGGCCCCAGGCCTTGTTACTTTCGTCGAGGATGCCGGGGGCGTCGGTTTTCAGGCGGTCGTACCAGATGTCCCCGAGGATGAGGGTGTCGTCCGTATACTGGTGGGCGACGCCGACGCCGATGCTCCAGCGTTCCAGGGAGCCCGAACCGGCGGTGCCGGCGTAGGTGGCCTTTTCCTTGAAGAAACCGGTCGAATAGCCGACGGTGCCGCCGAAGGTGGTCTGGTCCGTTATCCGGTAGATGCCGCCGACCTTGAAGTCGCCGCCGGTGAAGGACCGGTCGAGGTTCATGCCGGTGACGTTGCCGTCCTCGTCCAGGGTCGGGCTGCTTTTCCATTCGCCGTCGAAGAGGGCGACAGACACGCCGCCAAGGAGGTTTTCCATAAAATGGAGGCCGTAAGCCATGAGGACGCCGGTCTGGTTCCGCTTCATGGAATTATTGGACGCACCGGAGTAGTTTTGTGTATGAAGGAGGGCGCCGACGGCCTGGTTTGGACCGGCCAGCCGCGACCAGCGGTCAAGGCTGACCGCGCCGCCAAGCTTGAAGGTGACCTGATCGGCGGCGTCGTAGCCGTCGTCAAGCCAGTCGAAGCCGAGGGCGACATCGATGGCCGCGCCCTGGTGGGCGCCGAGAGCGGCCGGGTTGACGCCGAGGGAATAGACGCCGTCGGCGAGGCCGCGACCGGCCCGGCCCATGGCGGACGAACGCACACCCTGCGGTGAGACCGAGCCGAGGGAGCGGTAGGTGTTGACGTAGAACTCGCCGTCCTCGGCCTGCGCCGTTCGACAGGCGAAGGTTATGGCGATGACAAATGCCAGGCTGGCGTAGAAGGTCTTGGACGTCATGGTTCCGCTTCCGTTCGGGCTTTCAGCAGTGTCATACCAGTCAACCCTGCTGGGCATGGGCTTCATGCCGGTTCGAGAAAGAACCGCTGGAAGGGAATTACATGGAACGACCGGTTCCTTTCAGATTATTTTTCCAGAGTGATGTTTTTCGAACCGCCGCGTTCCCGTCGTTGTAACTGAAAACGACCTTGCGGCGGAGGGACGACACCGCCGGCGTAAACCTACTCGCCGGCCAGTTCGCGCCGGGCCCTGACGGCCAGGGAATCGGCCATCTCGTTTTCCGGATGGCCGTTATGTCCACGAATCCACTGCCATGACACCGAGTGCGGAGCCATTGCCTTCAGGAGTTCCTGCCACAGTTCGATGTTTTTTACCGGTTGTTTGGAGGCGGTGCGCCAGCCGTTTTTTTGCCACCCGGCCAGCCAGCGTTTTTGAAAAGCGTCGACGATATAGCGGCTGTCCGTGACGACCGTCACCGTGCACGGCTTTTTCAACGCCGACAGCCCCTCGATAACGGCCCGCAGTTCCATCCGGTTGTTCGTGGTGTTGGCTTCGGCGCCGGACAGCGTTTTCTCCAACGACCGGGCCGGACACTTAAGGACCGTCCCCCACCCGCCGGGACCAGGGTTCCCGGAGCAGGCGCCGTCGGCGTATATGTATATGACATCGTCTTCCACTGCCATGCGGTTGTCCATTCTTTGGTAAAAGTGACTTTGATTTCGAATCATTTGCCAATGCAAAAGCGGGAGAAGATCCGGGTCAACGCCTCTTCGGCATAGCCTTCCCCCAAGGCGCGGGAAAAAGCGCCGACCGCCAGCCGGAGGTCCTCCGCCGCCAGTTCCAGCCGCCCCGGGCCTTCCAGTTCCGCCGCCGCGTCCCGGCAGAAGCCGAGGGCGCCGGCCAATTCCATCACTTCTCGGCGACTCCATTCGCCCCGGCGCCGGAGCGTCCCGGCCAGATCGCCAATGAGGCGGCGGGCGCTGTCTATCCCCTCCCCCGTTCGGGCGCTCACCGGGTGGATAGCCATGACGGCGAGGCCTCGTTCCTCAGCCAAGGCGGAGGCATCCTCCCTGGTCAGGCGCGGCGGCAGGTCGGTTTTATTCAGGAAGATAACCACGCCGCCGGCCAGGCTGTCCCGGAATGCCAGGGTGTCGGTGTCCGGCTCCCGCGAGGCATCGAGAACCCAGCAGACGATATCCCCGGCGCCGAGGCTGTCCTGGGCCCGCCGGGCCGCCCGGCCGCCGACGCCGCCGGTGGCGCTGTCGAACCCGGGAGTATCGGACAGCCTGACCGTGACGCCGGACCATGTGACGTCCCGCCTGAGGCTGTCCCGGGTCGTGGACGCCTCCGGAGAGACGATGGCCGCCTCGTCCGCCAGGAGGGCATTGTAGAGGGAACTCTTGCCGGCATTGGTGACGCCGACCAGATCCACCCGGGGGATGCCGCTTCCGGGGACGGCGTCGTCCCGGAGCGGTCCGATACCGGCCCGGGCCAATTCGGCGGCGGTGGCGGCGAGGTCCCGGATGCTGTCCGGGTCGACGTCTTCCTCGGAGAAGTCGAGGGCGGCTTCGATCATACTAGCGATGTCCATCACCCGGTCGCGCCAGGCGCGGATGCGGCCGAGGTTATGGTCGCCCAAGCGGTCGAGGGCCTGACGGCGTTCGTCGTCCCGGGAGGCGGAGACAATGTCCTCCACCGCTTCGGCCTGCCCAAGGTTGATGCGGCCGTTCCGGAAGGCACGGAAGGTGAACTCCCCCGGCCCGGCCGGCCTCGCCCCGGCCCGGACCAGCGCCCGGAGCGCGGCCTGAAGG
>JAJBTL010000041.1:3531-5035 GCA_020860865.1 Planctomycetota bacterium
CCACGTCCTCCCGGGTATAACTGGCCGGTCCCGGACTGATATAGGCCCGGGCCGGGCACAGGACCGGCCGGGCGCCGCGGCCGCCGGCCTGGGCCAGTTCCAACCGCACCCGACAGGGGTAGACGCCGCGACGGGGCGCGTCGGTCAGGACGTCCGCGAGGCCGTCCGTGACTGTTCCGAGTATGCGCCAGGTGTTCGGGCCGGACAGCCTGAGGGCGCCGACGAGGGCGTTCCCCGGTGGCGTGGCAATTTGGGCGATGTCGTCGTCGGAGAAATAGGACATGGGCTGGCGGGTCGCATCCACGTAGACAGGAACAACCGGTCGCGGACCGGAGTCCTTTTACCTTCTAAAGTCGATCTAAAATTCCTTGGCGCGTTCGCAGTCGATGACGAACTGCGAATGCACCTCTCCCCGGTTCATGCCGGGACAACGGCTGGCGGCGTCGCGCCAGCGGTCGGAGGAAATGAGATTTTCATTCCACCACGGCCAGGTGCGGCATTGGACCGGCCGGGCGTTGTAGACCTTGCAGCGACCGTCCTCGCCGAGGAGCGGGCAGTTGCCGTCCGGGTCGTCGACGAGGGCGAGGCCGGTGATGGTTTTCCGGAGCATGGTCCTGGCGAATTTTTCAAATTCCATGCCAAGGGCCTCCGCCAGCGCTTCCGCTTCCGGGATGGATATCCAGACATAGCCGCCGGGACCACGGCAACAGTCGCCGCAGCCGGTACAACCAAACTTCAATCCGTCCTTGTACCACGGTTGATACTGATCGCGATTCACCTGTATCTCCACAATGCCGCCGCCATGGGGAACGGCGGCGATTTTTTTTCATAGTTGTAAACAAAACTGTCAAATAACCGCCTGAAGAAACAGCCCGAGGCGTTCGCTGTCCGGATCGTCGAACATCTTGTCCGGCGTGCCTTCCTCGACAATGCGGCCTTCGTCCATGAACACCACCCGGTTCGCCACCTCCCGAGCAAAGCCCATTTCGTGGGTGACAAGGGCCATGGTATAGCCCTGCGTCGCCAGGTCCCGGATGACGCGGAGGACTTCACCGGTTATTTCCGGATCGAGGGCGGAGGTCGGTTCGTCAAAGAGGAGGATGGACGGCCGCATCGCCAATGCCCGGGCGATGGCGATACGCTGTTTCTGGCCGCCTGACAGTTGGGCCGGATAGGCCTTGGCCTTCTGCTCGAGGCCGACCATCCGGAGGAGGCCGTAGGCGCGTTCCCGGACCTCCTCGGGATTTTCCTTCTTGATTTCAATCGGAGCGATAGTGATGTTGTCGAGGCAGGTCAGATGGCCGAAGAGGTTGAAGTGCTGGAACACCATGGCGGTCTGGAGAAGGATGCGGCGGATGCTCCGCTCCGGCAGGTAGCGGACGCGGCCGTTTTCCGTGTCGGCGAGGACTTCCCCGTTAATGGTGATTTTCCCGCTGTCGATGACTTCAAGCTGGTTGACGCAACGGAGCAGCGTCGACTTGCCGCTGCCGGACGATCCGATGAT
>JAJBTL010000117.1 GCA_020860865.1 Planctomycetota bacterium
TATCCTCCGGAGGAACGGCTAACAGCACTACTATCAGCAATGGCGATTGGCAATTCATATCCTCCGGAGGAACGGCTAACAGCACCACAATCAGCAATGGCGGTGGGCAGTTCGTAAACTCCGGAGGAACGGCTAGCAGCACTACAATCAATGGCGGTTCGCAAAACGTCCAATCTACCGGTATCGCCGACGGAACTACAGTTTTAGGCGGCGGGACGTTGCACCAGTACGCCGGTGGCGTCGTGTCGAATCTCGTCATGTCAAGTGGAGTCCACATCCTCGACGGCGCTAGTTATTCCGGTGGTTCCTACAGCGCCGGCAACGAACAGCGAATCATAAACGGCGGCAGCGCTAGCGCCGCGACCATAAACGGCGGAACGCAAACCGTCTTCAGCGGTACCGCCGACGGCACCACTGTTGACAGCGGCGGGTCGTTACACCAGTACGCCGGTGGCGTCGTGTCGAATCTCGTCATGTCCAGCGGCGTCCACGTCCTCGACGGCGCTAGCTACTCCGGCGGTTCCTACAGCGCCGGCAACGAACAGCGAATCATAAACAACGGCAGTGCCAGCGGCGCGACCATCAACGGCGGAACGCAAACCGTCTCCAGCGGTACCGCCGACGGCACCACCGTTGACAGCGGCGGATCGCAAGTGGTGTACTCAGGCGGCACCGCAAACAATGCGGATATCATCAGCGGTTCGCAAATCCTCTCCGGAGGAAGAGCGTCGGGCGGAACGGTCGGTGCATCCGGCAATCAGGTAATACATAACAGCGGCACGGCTTCGGCCCTTGTCGTCAGCGGCGGCACCCAGACCGTTTCCACCGGCGGCACCGCCGTCGGCACCACCGTGGTCAATAGCGGCTCGATGGTGGTGGAAGCGGGCGGATCAGCCTCCAACGCGACCATCATCAGCGGCATTATTACCGCCTCGTCGGGAAGCATCCTTACCGGGGCACTCTCCATCGGCGCGGGCGGCGTGGCGGATATCCAGGTTACCAACCAGACTATTACCGAACTTGCCGGTAACGGCGAAACCCGCATTGGGAGCGGCGCAACCCTCACTCTCGACCAGGCGACATCGACGACCTATGCCGGTTTCCTCAACGGGAGCAGCGGCACCTTCGTCAAGGACGGTGCGGGAGCCATTACCTTCACGAACGCCGCCAACTCCCTCGGCCTGCTTGCCATATCCGGCGGCGGTGTGATTCTTGGCGAATATGGCGGGACCGCCGCCCTGACCGGCAGCGCCACCATATACAATGGCGGCTGGCTCGGCGGCTACGGCGATTTGACCGGCGATGTCACCGTATACTCCGGCGGCAGCCTCGCGGCGGGCAGCGCCTTTGCCCCGGCCGTGACCGCGAATTACGGCGGCATGACCATATCGGGCGACCTGACCATAAACAGCGGCGGAACGCTTGTCGTCCGCGCCGACTATACCGGCTCCAATGGAACCGGCACGTCCGGCGCCGATCGCGTTACCGTAACCGGAAACGCCACCCTCAACTCCGGCGCAAACGTGTACTGGAACGGCGACGCCGCCGGAGGCACTGCGGCAAATACCACTGATTCCTGGTCGATACTTTCAGCCGGTACGCTCACCGCCGCCGCCAGCGATATAAGAGTCGAAGACAACCTTACTTTCCTTAATGGCGTCGTCACCGTTTCGGGAGGTGAGTTGCTACTTTCGTTTGAATATGCAAGCAGTGGCGGTTCCAGTGGGGGAAGCAGTGGTGGAAGCAGTGGAGGGGCGAGCGGCGGAAGTAGTGGCGGCTTCTTTACTCAGTTCGCCGGGGTATCGTTTAACCAGCAATCAGTGGCGGGGGCATTGGACTCACTGGACACAACTACGCAGCTATACGCCAACGCCTTGGGCACCACCACCAACGCCAACGAGCTTTTCGGCCAATTGACGGGCGAACTGCACGCCTCCCTGGCCAACAACCTCGCATCCATGGACCGTGACTTTTCACAATGGTATCTCACCCGCTTCTCATGGAAAGCGTTGTCGGAAGCCATGCAAAATAATCCCGCCATCATCCAAGGAAACGCCCTGGCATCGCTCAGTCCGCGCTATTCGCTGAGCGGCAATCCAGCCGACAGGCTGTGGGCCAATTTCGGCTATTCTTACCAGCGCACCGACGGCGACATCAATACCGCCCGGTCCACCCTCAAAGGGTCGGATGTCGCCATTGGCTACGACCACAGCACATCCTCGGGCTGGCTTTTTGGCGCGGCCTTCCGTTACGCCGATATGAACATGGATGTGGATTCCCGCCGCTCCGAGGCCGACATAGACAGCTACACCCTAGCACTGCACGGCGGTTTCCAAACCGTGTTCGGTCCCGGCATCGCCCGTCTGCTTGCCGGTGGCGTCTACGCCCATCATAACATCGACGGCCAGCGGGATGTCAGGTTTACCGCAGTCAATTCCGAACGCCTGCATGCCGATTACAACGCCGATTCGTACCAGTTATTCCTGCAAGGCGCGTATGCGATTCCGGTGGGCAAGGTCTGGATCGAGCCGTTTGTCGATCTCACCTGGATGTCGATGCATACCGGTTCATTCACGGAAAAAGGCGGCACCGCCGCGCTCCGCGCCGACAGCAAAACGCACAACAACCTGTCGCAGCTTCTCGGCCTCCGCATCGCCATCCCGGCGACGAACCGTGTAAACCTCGAGGCCCAGGCTGGCTGGCGTCACACCTACGGCAAACTGAATCCAACCCATACCTACAATTTCGTCGCGGGCGGCGACAAATTCGGCATTCGCGGCGGCAAAATGAGTCGGGACGAAGCAGTCTTCGACCTCCGCGCCAGCTACCGTGTCCGCGACAATATCCGCGTAGGCCTCGAAGCCAACGCCGCCGGCGGCCAACGCGGCAGCGCGGTACGCGGCGGAGCGTTTATTGCGTTGGAATTCTAGAATTTATGATTTCGGATTTATGATTTCAGATTTAACCGCCATTTACGATGTGTTTTTCATAAATCGTAAATCATAAATCATAAATCGAAAAACGGGAGCACCTCATGTGCGTCTACGCAGTCGAACGGGTCCGGCAAATAATGGACGGTGTCATAAACCAGAGCCTGACCCAGCTTGTCGTGAATACCGAGGCGACGGAACAGGTCGAAAGCTGGCTTGCCGACGAAGACAGTCGCCAGGCATACCGCCGTGAACTTGCCTTTATGGTGCTTCGAGGGTTGCTGCGGGACGACTACGCGACGGTCAACCTCGTCGGCAATGTAAAACTACCCGATTGGGACAGGGTGTTGAAGGACGTGGCGGAGTTGCGCGCGGCCGGAAAGCTGCCGGAAATCGATTATCCGCCATCGGCGGACTGGGTGGTGCCGTGGATGTACGCCAGCAACTTCATTCTCGGCCAATACGCCTACGGCGATGCGGTGCGTCCGTCCGGCACATTTTTGGACTGCGGTGCCTGCTGCGGCGAGACGGCGGTGTGGGCGCTGGGAGCAGGCGCGCAACACGTCTACGCCTTCGAACCGAATCCGGAGGCGTTCGGTTACCTCCAGCGTAACGCCGAGCCATTCGGCGGCGGACGCATCGTTCCGGTGCAGCGCGGCGTTGGCGAAACTCCCGGCCTGATGTCCATGAAGACGGAGGACGGCAACATCGGCGGGACGCATTTTGATCCAGCCGATCCCGGCGGAGCCAGCATTCCCATCGTCACACTCGACGGCTGGTGCCGCGAAAACCGGGTCTACCCCGACTTCATCAAGATGGATCTCGAGGGCTGGGAAACAGCGGCACTACGCGGTGCCCGGACCATCATCGCCGAACACCGCCCGCGCCTCGCCGTCTGCCTCTACCACAATCTTTCCGACATGTGGACCATACCGCATCTGGTGAAGGAGATTTGCCCGTCCTACCGCTTCTGGTGCAAAAAGAACGCCCCGTACACCGAGTTTGTTTTATACGCCAGTGTGTAGAATCGCTTCGACAGCAAGAAGGTTTGGCGCCGGCATGTCTCGTATCAAAAGGGTTTTGGCACCCAGCAGGCGATACGAACATGTCCGGAGCCTTTTGCGTTTCATCGGTAATGCAGATTATCGAAAAGCCGCCACCGCCAGCGCCGTCACCATGACAGCGCAATTGGCGACAAGCATCCACATCATAAACCGCTTATGCCGCCCGACCGCATGTTCCATACCGACGCTCTGCGCGGCCACGGCGTTCAGGACGATTCCCGTTTCTTCCCGTACCAATGCGACCACCTTAGCAGCACCTTCGGCCATTCCTTTCGCCATCGCGGTCCTGCCAGAATCGAGGGCGGCGTTCAGGATCTGGTTGGCCCGGTCGGTGGCGTCCTTCTGCCAGCCAAGCGGGATGTCCTGGCACTCCGCTCGGTGGCCATCCAGGGCGGCAGTGAGTGCCGCTATCTGGTCATCGACCACCCGGTTCATCACCGTCACCACCACCATGATGACATCATCTTCTTTTATGCTGACCCGGTTCTTCAGGGCCGCATCCCGAATCACATCCTCATAATCGGTCATAGGCAGGCTCCCGACTTCTCGATGGCGGAATACAGATAACGCGCCATCGCCTACTCATAGACGGTTATCGCGTCGCCGTGGTTGCCGGTGTAGTTGTTTTCAAAGGTGACGTGATTCCTGAAATAGAGTCTGGCGTAGGCTACCGCCACCGCGCCGCCCGCGTCCCATTCCGACCAATTATTGCGGAATGTCAGGGCGTTCGCCGAATCACTGCCGAACACGGTAAAACTATAAACGCAACTTTTCTGTAAATAGGCGCCCTGGATTTTATTTCCTAATAGAATAATGGCCAACAAGAAATTGGATCATTTGGACATCTCGTCTTTACTCCTTCGCAAATCTTTCATCCCCGGAAATTCTGGTAATCCTGACGTGTCCAGGATAACGTTGGGATTTCCAGGAGAGAATTCTACTAAATAAACCATCCGTAGATATTTGACAAACGATTGGGTATGGTTTATAC
>JAJBTL010000146.1:0-1666 GCA_020860865.1 Planctomycetota bacterium
CGGCCAGGGCTGTCTCGGCATCCTGGCGGGCCGATGCGGCCTGGCGTCGACGTTCGCCGGCGGCGTCGCGGTCGGACGGGATCGGCGTGTCGGAACGGGCCGCAAGGTGGCGGGCGATGTTTGCGTCCAGTTCGCGGAGACGCGTTTCACAGGCGTCAATGGTGTCGTCGCCGAGAGTCCGGCCCATCTCCCGTTGCGCTCGCAGTCGCCCGTCGGCGGCCTGGCGGCGCTTGTCCGCGAGGACGGCCGCCGCCGCCACGCTGTCCACGCCGTACCGGGCAAGGATGTCCCGGAGGCGGTCCTCGGCGTCGGTCCTGCGGGCGACAAGTTCGTCCGACAGCCGCGCCTCGATGTGGACGCGGACCTGGCCGGGGACCGTCACCTCCAGGGTCTCCTCGACCGGGCGTGTCTCCACGTACTCGGCCGTGACCGGCTGTTCCTTGCCGTCGACGAGAATGGTGGCGTCGGCCAGGCCCTGGAGGGTGACTCGTGGCGCTTCCGCCTCGAGACGGAGGCGGGCGGCGTCGCGGACGCGTTCGGCGGCGCTGATTTCCCCGAGGACGGCCTCTGTAATCCGATTGATTTTCAGTTCGTCCGTTGCCGCCTGGAATTCGCGTTCCGCCGTCCGGTAGGCCTCAACCGCACCTTTCAGAATGTCACGATGCTGGCAGTTATCGAAATGGCGCTCGTCCGCCATCGCTTCGGCCAGTTCGGCTTCTGCTGTGACAGCGCGGCTTCTAGCCAGTTCGAGGGCGGCCTGGGCGGCGGCGAGAGCGCTGTCCGATTCATCGGGGAGGCGCGTCGTCGACGCATGGCTCCGGTGCAGTTCCGCTTCGGCCGTGGCGGCGTTCAGGGCCTGGGCAAGCTCCCGGCGATCATCCTCCCGGCGTTTCGCCTGGTCGCGCCGGTTGGCGGCGCGTTCCCGTTCCGCCCTGGCGTTGGCGAGGGCGGTGGCGGCCTGGTTGACGGCGTCGGCCTGGAGGCGGGCCTTGTCCCGGTCCTGGACGGCGAGGTCGTAGCGGCGCCGGTTTTCCCGGACCCGATCCTGCAATGCGTCGGCCCGGCGCGACTTTTCTTCCGCTTCGGCGAGGCGGGCCGAAAGCGCGTCGAACCGTTCCCGCGCCGCCACGGCCGCTTTCTCCGCCTTGGTCCTGACGTCGCCGCGTTTGCCGTCCCGGGTGTGGTATTCGAGATACTTTTTCTCGACCGCCTCGAAAAGCGATTCGGCCTGGTGGTCCATGACGGCGCCACCGGCGGCGGCGTCGAGGGCGGCCATGAGGGCGACGCGGCCCTTCATGTCGGGGATACGGATGACGTCCCCCTGGCGGATGGTGAGGGCGTCCCAGAGATCCTTGTCCAGGGTGTCCTGGAGGATCTGGTTCGCCTTGTCGTGGGCGGCGTCGGCGGTGTAGTTGTTCCGTTCCGCCGCCGGTTCGAGAATGCGCAGGCTGGTCGAACCGCCGCGCGGGCGGAAGGTTTTTTCATAGATGAAATGGTACGGGCCGCTCGTCGCTTCCATGAGGATGTTCGGGTCGGCGTCCCGGTGCACCGGCCGGATGGCCCGGGCCGGACCGCTGCTGGCGCCGGCCTTCAGGGCGAAGATGACGCCGATGGCTTCGGCCAGGCTGGTCTTGCCGATTTCGTTCGGGCCCTGGACAATGGGGAT
>JAJBTL010000146.1:1676-4971 GCA_020860865.1 Planctomycetota bacterium
TTGTCCGCGAAGTCGATTTCGCGGCTACTGACGCCCTTGTAGTCGTCGATGCGGAGACGGATCAAGTTCATGGCGCGGCCTCCCTGTTCCGGGGTGGCGGCGTCGCCATGGCTGCCGCGTCCGTCGTCACGGCGAGAAGAAGGAGGAGGGCGTCCCGGGCCGTTTCGGCGTCGGGTCCGCCGGCGGCGACGGTGTCCCTGAGGCTGGCCACCGTCTTTGCGGCAAAGCCGCCGAACCGTTCCCACAGCGGATCGTCGTCCGGCACGGCGGTGTGGAGGCGGGCGACGTCGACTTCCAGCGCGGCGAACAGGTCTTCCCAATGGCTGAAACGGGCCTGCAAAAGGGCGGCCAGGCCGAGATCGACAACGCCGGCCAGGTGGAGGCGGAGGACGGTGCGCGGCTTGTCCGGAAGTGCTTCAATTTGGCGGACGCAGTCGTCGGCGTCGGCCCGGCTGGAAATTTCGAAACCGCTTTCAAGAAAGTGCCAGGTACCGACGCGGCGTTTTTCCGATCGGGCGCCGTCCGGACCGAGACGGACGACATTGACGTAGCCGGGGTCGGGATCGCGGAACGCCGTCACTTCCGGCGTGCCGGAGTAGACGATGCGTTCGTCGCCGCCGACGAGGGTGTAGGAATGGCGGTCGCCGAGGGCGAGGTAATGGATGCGCTTGTCCAGTAAAGCGGAGCGGACGTCGTTGTAATTGATGGCGGCGGCGCTGTCGGGAAATTCGACCGGTCCGTCCATGGCGCCGTGGGCGAGGGCGATTCTATATATCCCGGCGGCCGGTTCCAGGCGGTCAAGGACGGCGTGGAGGGGATTGGCGGCGAGGCGCTTGGCCGGCCACGGCGCGCCGACCAGTTCGACCTCGGGCGTCACCTGGATGGGGTCGTCTGTCGTGACGACATGGACATGATCAGGGCAATGGTCTGTGAACACCGGCGCCGTGTAGACGCTGGCCCGGGTCAACGGGTCGTGGTTGGCTGGGAGAAGGTAGACCGGTACTGGCACGCTCCGGAGCGCTTCCAAGGCCTGAAGAATAACCCGGCGGCCGACCTGGTTCGATTCGAACACGTCGCCGGCGACGACGACGAACTCGGCGCCGGTTTCGCGGGCGACGGCGCCGATGGCGCGAATGGCGTCGGTGCGGGCGGCGGCGTACCGGTCGTCGGCGCCATGGCGGAGAAAGCGGCGGGTCATGCCAAGCTGCCAGTCGCTGGTATGGACGAAGGTAGTCATAACCTTTCAGTTTCCCCGTCCGGGGCGAACGAGTCAACAGGGGAGGGCGGAAACGCGGTTTTGATGAAGGTTGTCACGGTGTGATGCGTGGCGGAAGCGCGGCGCCGAACCGGGCTTTTTCGGTTGCGCCCGAGTGTATTCGGACTATAGTGGGGCGAATGATTCGTGCCCGTCACCTTCTCATTGCCGTCCTTTTTCTCATCGTGGTTCCCTCGGACCGGACGCCGGCGGCGGACGACGCATCGCCGTCCCGGACGACCGTTGACGAGGCGGTCCGGGAATTGGGCATCCAAACCGAAATGCCGCGTCTTCACCTTGTCCCGGTTTCCCCAAGCCAACCGATAACCGTTCCGCCTGAAGTGGCGAAGATGGTTTTGTACGCGGCCCTTGCCGTATTTATTCTCGTCCTCCTCTATACATTTATAACAAATGCCCGTTACGCCGAGGAGGCAAAGGCGCCGACGGTGGAGGAAGCCGCCGCCGTCGCCAACCGCATGGGCGAGGCCGGGGCCGAGGCCGAATTCCACGCCGGCGGCGGCGCCTACGCCGAAGCCATGCACACGCTCCTCCTCCGGAGCGTCGAGGAGCTGCGGCGGCGGTCTCGGGTGCCGCTGGCCCGGTCCCTGACGAGCCGGGAAATACTCTCTCGCCTTCCTCTCGAGCCGGTGGCCCGGGAGGCGTTCCAGTCGCTTGTCGACCGGGTGGAAATCACCTATTTCGGCGGCCGCGAACCGACCCGCGACGACTACGAACTATGCCGGAAAAGTTTCGACATCCTCACCGGCGCCCTCCAGGAAGGGGTGTCCGTATGAGGCAGGGCATCTTTTCCCGGTCCGCCCTCGTCATCCTCGTCGCCGGCGCCGCCGGCCTTCTCGCCGCGTCGTTCCTTCTATCCGCCTACGAACGGCCCGACCTTCGTCTCGGCAACGCCGCCGGACCGGGCACCTACTCCGTCGCCGCCATCGGCCACGCCGCCTGGTACAGCCTTCTCGAAGAACTTGGGCCACACGTCATACGGGATAACGACAATGCCACCAGCGTCATGGATTCGGACGACGTCCTCGTCATCGCCGAGCCGGATCTCGGCACGCTCCGGGGCGAAGCGGGAATAAAATTTTTCGCGCCCGGCCGCCTTCTCCTCGTCCTGCCGAAATGGCGCGGCATTCCCGATAAGAGCCGTCCCGAGTGGGTAAAGGACGTTGAGCCGGTGCCGCCGGCCATATCGGACACAACCCTCCATCTCGTCGCCAAGGGCGGTCGGGTCGAGCGCGAGTCGTGGCCCGGGCAGTGGAAGGTGAACGAGTTTTCCGTCGTGCCGACCGGGGACACCATGGTGCAACTGTTTATCCATCCGGACGCGGTGCCGCTCATCGGCACGGAAGGCGGCATCCTTTTCGGGCGTATCGACCGGGGCGACAAGGCGGTCTTCGTCCTCGCCGATCCGGACATTATCAACAACCAGGGCATCGTCAAGGGGGACAACGCCGATTTGGCCCTGGAAATCGCTTATCACATGATCGGGGAGTACGGCTACATCTATTTCGACGAGGTGGTCCACGGGAGGCACGCGGAGGGCGGACCGTCGCCGTTGTCCCTTCTGGTGCGGTTCCCGTTTGTCGTCGTCACCATTCTGGCGGTTTTGACCGGGCTCCTTCTCGTGTTTTCCGGCTTTCGCCGGTTCGGCCCGCCCCGGGTGCGCCGGGCCGGACTCGGCCTCGAATACGGGAAAGAGCTTCTTCTCCGGAACAGCGCCCGCCTCCTGGGCCAAGCCGGCCACCAGAACGCCGTCCTCCGCCGCCACATCGATCTGACGCTCCGGCAGACGGCCGAAGCGCTTCACGCGCCGCCCGGCCTCGACCGGACCGCCCTGACGGAATGGCTCGACCGCATCGCCGCCTCGCGCGGCGCCGGGTCGTGCCGGGAAATTCTCGACCGGGCGGCGCATCATCACATACCACGCGGAACGATGTCGGGGGAATTATTCAATGCCGCCGCCGCTCTTCGCGCCTGGCAGGAAAGGGTCATCAATGGAAATGGACAGCATCGGGAAAATAGCTG
>JAJBTL010000375.1:0-284 GCA_020860865.1 Planctomycetota bacterium
ACAGACAGGAAAAACACACAGGCCCATGGATACCCAGGTAGTCATCATCGGCAGCGGCCACGCCGGCATCGAAGCCGCCCTCGCCTCGGCCCGGCTCGGCGCCGAGACCGTCCTCCTCACCCTCGACCCGGACAAGATCGGACACATTTCATGTAATCCGGCCATCGGCGGCGTCGCCAAAGGTCAGCTTGTCCGGGAAATCGACGCCCTCGGCGGCATGATGGGCCTCGCCGCCGACGCGAACGCCCTCCAGTTCCGCCTTCTCAATTCGTCCAACGGACCGG
>JAJBTL010000375.1:294-4970 GCA_020860865.1 Planctomycetota bacterium
CGGCGGTACAGTCGCCCCGGGCGCAAATAGACCGCTGGCGCTACCAGCATTGGGCGCGGAAATACCTCGAATCCAACCCGAACCTCCATATCCGCCTCGACCAGGCCGTCGCCGTCGAAGTGGAGAACGGCGAGTTGGTCGCGGTCCGAACCTTCTTCGGCGATCGCATCCGTTGCCGGGCGGCGGTCATCTGCTCCGGCACCTTTGCCCGGGGACGACTCCACCTCGGCGCCACCCAGTGGGACGGCGGCCGGGCCGGCGAAGCGAACGCGCCATACCTGTCGGAAAGCCTCCTCGCCCTCGGCCTTCCCCTCTTCCGGCTCCGGACCGGCACCTGCCCCCGCGTCGACGCGCGGAGCGTCGACCTGGACGAAATGCAACTGGAGGAAGGCGACCGGGAACCGGTGCCGTTCAGCTACCTGACGGAACGGGTCGATTGCCCGTCCCTCCCCTGCTACGCCACCTGGACGACGGACGACACCTACCGCATCGTCCACGACAACCTCCACCTGGCGCCCATTGTCACCGGCGCCATCGCCGGGGCCAGTCCCCGCTACTGTCCGAACTTTGAAACGAAAATCGCCAACTTTCCGGAAAAGCGCCGCCACCACCTCTTTGTCGAACCGGAAGGGGTCGAGTCCGTCGAAATGTACCTGAACGGGATGTACCTGTCGATGCCGATGGATCTTCAGGAGGACATTATCCACAGTATCCCCGGCCTCCGCCGCGCCCGCATCGTCCGCTACGGCTACTCGGTGGAATACGACGCCATCCGCTCAACCGAACTCCGGGACACCCTCGAAACCAAAGCCGTCGCCGGCCTCTTCACCGCCGGCCAGATAAACGGCACCTCCGGCTACGAGGAAGCGGCCGGTCAGGGCTTGTTGGCCGGGGCCAACGCCGGCCTCCGCGCTCTCGGACGGCCGGCCTTCCGCCTCGGCCGCGACCGGTCGTACATCGGCGTCCTCGTTGACGACCTGACCATTCGCGGCACCGACGAACCGTACCGCCTCTTTACGAGCCGGGCCGAGTACCGCCTCCTCCTCCGCCAGGACAATGCCGACCTCCGCCTCACCGATCTCGGCCGCGAGATCGGCCTGGTCGGACCGAACCGGGCGGAACGGGTCGCCGATCTCAGGCGGGAAATCGAAGAGGGCCGGACCGCCCTGACGGAAAACCGGTTGCCTAACGGCGACAGCCTCGAGCATCTTCTCCGCCGTCCGGAAACGACGTGGGACGACGTCAAGGCCGTCCTCCCGGACCTGGAGCGGCTGTCCGGCCGGGCGGCGGAACAGTTGACGATAGAAACGAAATACGCCGGCTATATCGCCCGCCACCTCAGGCAAATCCACCACCTGGAAAAGAACCGCCGGTTGCGGATTCCGGCCGGGTTCGACTTCACCACCGTCAACGGCCTGAGCCGGGAAGCAACGGAAAAACTCGGCCACTTCCGGCCGGAAAACCTCGACCAGGCCATGCGCATTTCCGGCGTCAGCCCGGCCGACGCGGCGCTTCTCATGGTGAAGATGGGAAGAGTGACGGCCTAACCGTGACACTGCGCGAAGGCGCGACAACGTGGCGGCGACACGGAACGCATCACTAACGGCGACATCATTCCAACGAGTAACGTGGTAAACCGCCGTTGAGTCAAAAAAATGGGCGGGACAGGTTTGCAATTTTCCGGGAACGGTCCATAATTATTCCGGCGCAAATTCAGTCACGAAATTTACTCGTGCTTCACAACTTTCGACCCTTTGGCAGAAAAGGAACCACCCCATGCGTAGACCCTTTATTTGCGGCAACTGGAAAATGTACAAGACCGTCTCCGAAGCCCTTGCCTTCATTAACGAAGCCAAAGGCCTGGTCGCCGACGCCAAGGATGTCGACATCGGTATCGGCGCTCCCGCCACCGCCCTCAAGTCCATCGCCGACGCGGCCAAGGGCACCAACATTATGATCGGCGGCGAGAACTGCCACTGGGAAAAAGAAGGCGCCTTCACCGGCGAAATCGCCCCCGGCATGCTTGTCGAAGCCGGCTGCGACTTCGTCATCATCGGCCACTCGGAACGCCGCCAGTACTTCGGCGAAACAAACGAGACCTGCAACAAGAAGGCGAAAGCCGCCATCGCCGCCGGCCTGACCGTCATCCTCTGCTGCGGCGAAACGCTGGAAGAACGGGAAGCCGGCAAAACCACCGCCGTCGTCACCGACCACGTCAAGAACGGCCTCGCCGGCTTCACCCCGGAAGAAATAAAGAAGATCGTCATCGCCTACGAACCGGTCTGGGCCATCGGCACCGGCAAGACCGCGACCCCGGACCAGGCGCAGGAAGTCCACGCCGTTATCCGGAACCTCCTGACCGAGATGTGCGGCAAGGAAATCTCCGAAGCCACCCGCATCCAGTACGGCGGATCGGTGAAGCCGGAAAACGTCAAGGAAATCATGTCGAAGCCGGATGTCGACGGCGCCCTCGTCGGCGGCGCCGCCCTCAAGGCCGATTCCTTCGCCAAGCTGGTTCACTTCAATAAATAGGTGATTTCCTCTCGGCCGTATTAACGGTCGCTGAAGCAGTTGCCACTCGGTATATTCGAAACGCCGCTCCGGTTGCCGGGGCGGCGTTTTTTAGAAAATCCGTACCAACGCGGCAATTAAACCGGGACGGCAACTTGTGTTTAGCCGGCGGTATTCCTATAATCGACCGCCATGACCGCGAGTGACGACACCAACGACGACATTGAAATAATCGACGCCCCGCCGCCCTTGCCCGCGAACGGGACGGAAGCCGGTACTCCTGAAACTTCACGCCCGGATGCGGTCGAGGACCTGTTCACGGCGCCGCCGGCCGGCCGCGATCCGTTTCCGCCGTTTGTCCCGCCGCCCGAAGCCGAATCCATCGGCATGGCCGAAGACCCGCCGGACGGCGACGACGGCGTCGGCGTCATGGCCGGCATGGGCCATCACCTGGACGAACTCCGGAAGCGTCTCATCATTTCCCTCGCCGTTTTCGCGCCGCTGTTCATCGTCGGCATGCTTCTCTACCAGACATTATGGAACATCATCATCATGCCGCTCGAACGGGCCGGTCCGCACCTACTCCGCTTCCAGGCCCTCGGGCCGTCGGACGGGCTCATTATGGCCATGCGGATTGCCTTCGCTTTCGCCCTCTTCCTGTCGCTCCCGGTCTGGCTGTCCCAGGTGTGGAACTTTGTCGCGCCCGGTCTGACCGGCCGGGAACGCCGGCTCCTCTACCTCTCCCTCGGGAGCGGCACCGTTCTCTTCCTCATCGGCGCCGCCATGGCCTATTTCGCCGGGGTGCCGCTTGCCCTCGAGTTCCTCCTCCCCTTCAACCAGTCCCTGTCCGGCTGGGAAAACGCCTTCACCGGCTCCGGCTATGTCGATTTCGTCATCACCTGCTGCGCCGGGTTCGGCATCGCCTTCGAACTGCCCCTCGTCATGACGGCCCTCGCCCTGGCCGGGATTATCACGCCGAAAGGCGTGCGGGAATGGTGGCGGGTCATCATCCTTGTCGTCTTTATCTGCGCCGCCGTCATGACGCCGCCGGACCCGTTTTCGCAACTGATGCTGGCCATCCCGATGATCGGCCTGTTCGGCATCGGTTATATCATGGTCCGTTGGGCGGCGCGGCGGGTCGAGGCGAACGAATAAGCGAACGAGGAGCCGCGCCATCGTCGACCGTGTAAACTATCCGTATCCATCGTGAAGGAGAACCGCATGCCCTTCCACGCCATCACCCCGGAACGGTGCGCCGAAAAAATCCGCGATGCCGGCCGTATCGCCGTCCTCAGCGGCGCCGGCATGTCCACCGCCGCCGGCGTGCCGGATTTTCGCGGGCCGAACGGGCTGTACGTTACCCGCCGGTACGATCCGGAAGCGGTCTTCGACATTTCCGGATTCAACCGCGATCCTGAGCCGTTTTTCGGCTTTTCCCGGGATTTCCTCGCCGTTCTGGACAGTATCAAACCGACCTTCACCCACCGCTTCCTCGCCGCCCTTGAAGCGGCCGGCCACGAGGTCGCCATCATTACCCAAAACATCGACGGCCTCCACCAGAGGGCCGGGAGCCGCCACGTTTACCCGATGCACGGCGACTACCAGTCGGCCCATTGCCGCCGCTGCGGCCAGGAATATGTCGGCCCGGATGCGGCCCAGATGATTATGGACAACGCCATCCCGACCTGTCCAGAGTGCGGCGCGGTAGTCAAGCCGGACGTCGTGTTTTTCGGCGAGAACGTCCGCCATCTCGACACCGCCTACGACCTGGTCGCCCGGTCGGACATCCTCCTCGTCCTCGGGTCGAGCCTGACCGTCTATCCGGCCGCAGCCCTGCCGGAGCAGGCAACTGGCGACGTCGTCATTGTCAATCAGGGTGACATCGGCATCAGGCCGTATGGCTCGATGTATTTGGCCGACGCCAATTTGGATGAATTTTTTAACGGTGTGGCGGAGGCGCTTGGGATGACGGAGCTTTTCGCTTGATAGCCTTTGAAAACGCTGTACACTGTGGTTTAGCAGTATGAGTTGTGGTACTCGGTTATAGACCATACAGGACTCGCCAAACAGCCCGTCAGGGTTGTGCACCCATAGAGGTGCAGTCCGCATACCCTAGGTTCTGTCTGAATTATTTTTAAGAATCCGCGAGGGATTCAACTTTTACC
>JAJBTL010000091.1:0-904 GCA_020860865.1 Planctomycetota bacterium
CGCGCATGAAGGTTACGGGATCAAATAGCCGAATTTTCAGCGCGCTTCAGTATATTTACAACCCAGCCAAAAAAACGAATCCTCCGGATATAAATTTCCACGCCGACGATACCGCCGGCGTGGATGTGGAATCCTGAGTAAGTATACCGGGTCGCCTGTGAAACGCAAACAGGTCGTCCCGTTTGCGGTCGGTTTAATGCCCGCCGTCGGCGAGGGTGCCGCCGATGGCTTTTTCCACCTCGGCCTTGGCCGCGTCGCGGGCCTCGGCCGTGTCCCCTTCCAGGTTGAGGCGGAGGACCGGTTCGGTATTGGAGGCGCGGATATTGAACCAGTAGGAGTCGAAGTACATACTGAGGCCGTCAAGGTGGAAAATGTCCTTGGCCATGGGCGCGAACTGGCGTTCGACCTTGTCGAGGACGGCGGCGGTGTCATCGACGACGAAATTGATTTCGCCGGTGGCGAAGTATTTATGGTACGGCGCAATAAGTTCGGACAGTTTTTTCCCGCTTTTCGACAAGACGTTTAAGACCGACAGCATGGCCATTTCGGCATTGTCGGTATAGTGAAGATCGCGGAAATAGAAGTGGCCGGACAGTTCGCCGGCGAAGATGGCCTTGTCCTCCCGCATCATCGCCTTGATGAAGGAATGGCCGACCCGGCACATCTTGGCGACGCCGCCGAGGCGTTCAATCTCTTCCTTCACCACCTTGGAACTGCGGAGATCGTAGAGAATGGTGCCGCCCGGTTCCATCGCCAACATTTCGCCGGCAAGGAGCGCGGTGACGAAATCGGCCGGGACAAGATTCCCCTGCTCGTCCACGTACATGCTGCGGTCGCCGTCGCCGTCGAAGGCGACGCCGAGGTCGGCGCCGACTTCCTTGACCTTGGCGACCAGGTCCCGCAT
>JAJBTL010000091.1:914-3422 GCA_020860865.1 Planctomycetota bacterium
CATGTTTTCAGCCTTGAGGGGGTTTGCTTCGTGGTTGGGGAAATTCCCGTCCGGCTCGAAATACATCGGGATGAGTTCGCACGGCAGTTTTTCAAACAGCTTCGGCAAAAACGCGCCCATTACGCCGTTCCCGGCGTCGACGACGACGGTCAGCGGCTTGATGCTGCCGGCGTATTTCAAGAGGTTGGCGCGGTATTCCGAGAAGATGTCCTCGTTCTTCACCGTGCCGGTGCGGTCGGAACTCGGAAACGCGTTTTTCTGGACCAGCTTTTCCATTTCCGCGAGACCAGTGTCGTAGGCGACCGGGATGGCGTCTTCCCGGCACCATTTGCAGCCGTTGTACTTGGCCGGGTTGTGGCTGGCGGTTATCTGGACGCCGGCGTCCGCCTTCAGGTAGGCGGTGGCGAAGTAGACCATCGGCGTGGAAGCCATGCCAATATCGATGACGTCGACGCCCTGTTTCGTCAGGCCGCGGATCATGGCCTGGGACAGGGAAACGCCGGATTCCCGCATGTCCCGGCCGACAACGGCGGTCTTGCATTTCAGGACCTGCGGCGCGGCCTGGCCGATGGCTTCGAACAGCGTTTCGTTTACCTGGTCCGGATAGGTTCCCCTGACGTCGTACGCTTTAAAAATTCCCATTCTCGTTCCTCCCCGATCGCGGCGGACAGCGTGGACGCGATGTGCGCCGCCACCCCTCCTCCAAAGTATTAGTTGCTGCGAAACTCCGGCAACTTCTGCCGGTCAATTAAACGCGGAAAACCGTATTTCAGCAAGGAAAAAGCCCTATTTTTTTGCTTTGGCCTTGGGCTTCTTTTTCCTGACCGACCAGCCGAAATGGCCCACATGCGCCCCCAGACCGTAATAATTGCCGTGGGCGAAACAGAGCAGATCCGCCTTTTCCAGATGGAACCGTCCCGTCTTGTCGATAAGCTTGGCGTCGACGGCGACGTTGACGATTTCCGCCAGGAAAAGGTCGTGGGACCCGAGTTTGACCCGTTCCGTCAGCCGGCAAGCGACGTTAATCGGCGCTTCCTTGACGCCCGGGCAGGACACGCCGTCCACCGGGCATGGCGTCAGGCCGGTCGCTTCCCACTTGTCCACGTCGCGGCCGGAGACGACGCCGCAATAGTCCGTCGCCTTGGCGAACTCGAGGGACATGAAATTCAGGACGAACTCGCCGCTTTCGAGGATAAGGCCGTGGGAATACCGTTCCGGCCTCACCGATATCGACGCCATCGCCGGATCGGAATTAATATTCCCGGCCCAGGCGATGGTGATGAGGTTCGGCTTGCCGTTCCGGTCCTGGCAACTCACCAGCGCCGCCGGCGCCGGGACGACGAGGTTCCCCGGTTTCCATATGGTTTTCTCAGCCATATCAGTCGCTCCACGGGCCGTCCGGGCCCACCAATATGTTGTCGATAAGCCGGACGCCGCCGATTTTCATGGCGCCGGCGATGAGGACGAGATCGTCCACCCGTTCCACTTCCTCGAGCGTTTCCGGACTGACAATGTCCAGGTAGTCGAGTTCGATTTCCGGGTCCTGGAGCACCATTTCCTGCATGGCGTTTGTCAATTGGAAAGCGTCGTACTGGCCGTCGTGTATGAGGTTCCGGCCACGGATAAGCGCTTCCCGGAGCGCCAGGGCGCGGTCCCGGTACTCGGGCGGGATGTTTCGGTTGCGGCTCGACAGGGCGAGGCCGTCCTCTTCCCGGACAATCGGGCAGACGATGATTTCGACATTGAAATTGAGGTCGATGACCATCCGCTGGACAACCAGGGCCTGCTGCGCATCCTTTTGCCCGAAATAGGCCCGGGTCGGCCGGACCAGGTTGAACAGTTTGGCGACAACCGTCGTGACGCCGCGAAAATGCCCCTGCCCCGTGACATCCCGCACAAGCCCTGCGCTGCGTCAGGGTATGGACGAGGACGGAGGTCTGCGCCCGGGGCGGATACATCTGTTCGGCCGACGGATGGAAAATGATGTCGACGCCGGCGCGTTCAGCCGCGTCCAGGTCGTCTTCCCAGGTCCGGGGGTAGGCGTCGAAGTCCTCACCCGGCATGAACTGGGTCGGATTGACAAATATCGACGCCACCGTGACGTCGTTTTCGGCAACCGCCCGTTCCATCAGGGACAGGTGCCCTTCGTGGAGCGCGCCCATGGTCGGGACAAACCCGCATTCCGCCCGCCGGGCGGCGATGTCGGCCGCTTCGGCGTGCATTTCCTCAAGACTTTCGATAATGCGCATTCATAATTCCTTGATAACGAACCGCGCCGCCTGACCCAGCCGAAACCGCATGGTCACAGCGCGGATGACGTGAAAACAAAACCTATCGTTCCAACAACTCCTCGAACCGGTCAATGACCCGCCCCGGTTGTACTGTCCAGTTCGTCGGGTCCATGCCTCCCCACGAAACAAGAACCGTGTCGACCCCGGCGGCGCTGCCGCATTCGACGTCAAATACGGCGTCGCCGACATAGACGCACTGGTCCGGCCGCAGTTTCAG
>JAJBTL010000091.1:3432-4964 GCA_020860865.1 Planctomycetota bacterium
TTGTGCGGTGCCGTGTCCTCGGCCGTGACAATGCCATCGAACAATCGGAGAACGCCAAGGTTGTCGAGAAAATACTCGAGGCTCGGCCGCCGCCGCGACGTCACCACGGCCAGGCTGACCCGGCGGTCCTTCAAGCGTTCCAGCCCTTCCTTGATGCCGGGAAACAGGGACAACCGCGTCGCCGCCCCGGCCATCACCAGGCTGGAATAGAGCGCTTCCGCATTCCGGTAAAAGACATCGTCGTGATCCTGCCCGAGAACTATCCGGAGCTGCTTCGGCATCGGCAACCCGGTGGTGGCGGCGATGGCCTCGCGGTCAGGCGCCGGTAATTGCATCCAGTCGGCCAATGCCAGGTAGGACTGGATAATCAGTTCCCGGCTGTCGAACAGGGTGCCGTCGGCGTCAAACAGATAACCGTCGTACGTCTTCATCGTTCGAGTCCAACCTTTCCAACAGTTCCTTAATCGTCAAATCCGCCACCGGATGGAGGAGGTCCGGGTCCAGGTCGGCCAGCGGCTGGAGGACGAACCGCCGTTCCGCCAGGCGCGGATGCGGGATGGTCAATCCCGGCTCCTCGACGCAGCGGTCTTCCCAGAGAATGATGTCGAGGTCGATGAGGCGCGGTCCCCAGCGCCGCGTCTCCCGCGACCGGTCGCGGCCGATGGCCTTTTCCAGGGCCTGCAGTTCGGCGAGGAGTTGCACCGGTTCCAGGGTGGTGTCGACGATGCTGACCGTGTTGTAAAACAGATCCTGTCCGGGTGGCCCGCCCTGCGGCGCGGTCTCGTACAGGGGCGCGTTTTCGAGAAGGACCGTCTCCGGGAGGAGAGCCATGCCGTGCCGGGCGGACCGAATATTTTCCGCCCTGTCGCCGAGGTTACTGCCAATTGCGATATGGACCAATGGCATGCCGGAGCCTCCCTGAAGGTGGTAGTGGGTTTCGGATTCAGTGCTATCGCACCGCGCGGTCGCAGTCGCGCCCAATCGCCAAAAATGCGAAAGGCGCCGAAAAATCGGCGCCAGACGGATTGGAAAATGTGGACGTTTTATTCATCGAGATAACCGGCTTGCCGCAAGGCCGCCTCGAATTCGGCGTACAATCGCCGAAGCTCGGGCAGGCGCTCGCGAATGCCGTCCAGATTGCCGTCGTACCCCAACTGTTCGCACTCGTAGGCCTTGGCCCGCAGCAATTCGCCGCCGGCGGTGGCGGCTACGGCCTTCAGGGAGTGGGCGGCGCGTTCGGCGGTTTTCGCGGCGTTGTTGGCCAGCGCGGTTTCGATTTCGTTCAATTGCTCCGGCGTGTCCTGGACAAGGGTTTTCACGACCTCCCGGGCCAGGTCCTCGTCGTCGCAGGTTGATTCGAGCAGTTTCCGGATATCGAAGACGGTATCGTCCATGGCTTGGCCTTTCAAGACGCGGGATGGCGCATCCTCAGTAAAACCTTACCATACCCGAGCCCGGCCGCCCCGTCAAGGAAGGTTGGGAAATATGGCGTTTTTCGCGCTCGTAAAGCGTGTTATTAAATTGTGTATCGT
>JAJBTL010000002.1:0-1487 GCA_020860865.1 Planctomycetota bacterium
ATCAAGAGCGGTGGTGCCGGCGGCGTCGGAAAAATCGGTGGCGATGACGCCGGAGAGGCGGAACTTGAGGTAGTCCTTCGGCAGCATGACGCGGTGGATTTTCCCGTAGGTGTCGGGCTCGTTCTCCTTCAGCCAGACGAGGGAGGCGAGGAGAAAGCCGGTGGCGACGGTGTTCTGGACCGATTGGCCAATAAAGTCGCGGCCGAGGCGGTCGTACATTTCCCGGATAACGTGTTTGGACCGCTGGTCCTGCCAGATAATCGCCGGGCGGAGCGGTTTTCCCGCCTTGTCGACGCAGACGAGGCCGTGCATCTGGCCGGAAAAGGACAGGGCGCGGACGTCGTCCGGGTTGACGCCGGCCTCTGTAACAGAACGGGAAATGACCGTAAAGGCCATGGCTGTCCAGAAATCGGGGTCCTGTTCGGCAAAGCCGGGGCGGGGAATGTCCGGGGTGTAATTGAGGCCGTTCAGGGCGAGGGTGTTGCCGTCCGCATCGACAAGGAGGGCGCGGACGCTGGAGGTGCCGAGATCGATTCCGAGGAGGCTGGTCATGCGAATGGGCCTTTCTGGTTATGGCGCTGTGGCACGGGAGCACGTTCATTACGTATGGTTATATGGTACATCTCGCCCATTTACCGGGCGACCATCAGTTTTTTCACCGCCAGGGACAGGTTGTCGACGGTGAGGGGCATGATGTCGACTTCCTTTTTAATCATTGAATACGACGCGCCCCAGACCGTGTGGGCGATGGGGTCGTTGTCGGACGGGGTGAACCAGACGAGGCGCTTGTAGTGGTCGCGGAAACGGCGGAGCCAGGTGAGGCCGGTCGGGGTCAACTCGTGGCCGGGATAGTAACCGCCGGTGAGTTCCCGGGGAGCCATCTGGGCGTCCCCGACGACGATGACCTTGTAGTCGGAATGGAGGTTTTGGAACAGCCATTCCGTCGGGATGGAATCGTTGTAGTCGATTTCCGGCGTTGTGTACATGCGCTTTTTAAAAATGTTATGGAAGTAATAGACGCGGAGATCCTTGAAGTGGTTTGACCGGTCGACTGCCTGGAACAGCGTTGTCGACAAGTGCATGAACGGCTCCATCGATCCGCCGGAATCCATGAGGAGCATGAGTTTGACCGTGTTTTTCCGGGGCTTCGCGTACACGAGATCGAGGGTGCCGGCGTTGTCGCCGGTGGCGCGGACCGTTTCGTCGAGGTCGAGTTCGGTCCGGGGCGCGTCGACCCGGCTCGAAAACTGCCGCAGTTTTCGGAAGGCGGTCTGGAAGCTCCGGAGGTTCAGGACATTGTCGCCACGGAAATCGCGGAAACGGCGTTCGCCGGCAACGGACATGGTGAGGCGCTTCCGGGACTGGCCGCCGCCGCGGATGCCACGGAGGCTTTCCACGTTGTTGCCGAACGGCGAGGCGCCGTGGGTGCCTATCCAGTAATTGCCGCCGTTGTGTTCTTCTTTCTGCTCCTGGAGGCGCTTCTCGAA
>JAJBTL010000002.1:1497-4962 GCA_020860865.1 Planctomycetota bacterium
GTAGTCGTCCGGGTTGATGTCCGGGTTGTTGAGCCAGTCGACGAGTTCCTTCGGGAGTTCGTCCGACTCGCTGGCGACGTCCTTGAAGAACTCAAGGAAAGCGCAGTCGAAGCGGTCGAAGTCGGCTTCACTTTTCACAACGATGGTGCGGAGGGAATAGTAGAACTGGGTGAACGAGGCGCCTATGACGCGCCGGTCCAGGGCCCGGACAAGGGTGAGCCATTCACCCAAGGTGACCTTGAGCCCACGGGCGCGGAGGAAGTAGAAGAAGGCTATGAACAAAGCTTCTCCTTAATTGTAATACCTGTCACAGGTGGCGATGTCGGCGTCTTTTTTCAGGAGAACGCCGATGAATGGCAGTTCCCGGGCGATGCGCTTGACCGGGACGCCGCCGAGTTCGAGGGCGCGAATCCAGTCGAGAAGTTCCGACGTGCTTGGTTTTTTCTGGATTGGTCCTATTCCCCGGAGCCGGTAAAAGGCCTTGAGGCATTCGGCGAGGAGGACATCGTCGACGTTCGGGTAATGGACGCGGACAATGCGTTCCATCAGTTCCTCGTCCGGAAATTCGATATAGTGGAACAGGCAGCGGCGGAGGAAGGCGTCGGGGAGTTCCTTTTCCGCATTGGACGTAATGATGACGACCGGGCGAGTCTTCGCCGTCACCGTCTCCCGGGTCTCGGGGATTTGGAATTCCATCCGGTCGAGTTCCCAGAGGAGGTCGTTGGGGAATTCAAGATCGGCCTTGTCGATTTCGTCGATAAGGAGGACGACCTGGCGGTCACTGGTGAAGGCCTCGCCGACCTTGCCGAGTTTGACGTACTTGGCGATGTCGTCGACGCCGTCGCCGCCGAACTGGCTGTCGTAGAGGCGCTGGACAACGTCGTAGACATAGAGGCCGTCCTGGGCCTTGGTCGTCGATTTGATGGGCCAGACGATGAGCGGCTTGTCCAGGCTGGCGGCGATGGACTGGGCCAGCATGGTCTTGCCGGTGCCGGGCTCGCCTTTAATAAGGAGCGGTTTTTCAAGAGCGACGGCGATGTTGACGGCATTCAATAAATCAGGGGAAGCGACATAGTCGTCGCTCCCCTGAAAGGCTGTCTGGCCGCCGTGGGCGGTGTTTTTCATTCGTACTCCGTTGCGTCATTCGGTGACCGTGGCCGGAAAGCCGTTACTGGTACATCCCCTCGGCCCGGCGTTTGGTGGCTATGGGCGAAATGCGGCTGTCCTCGACATAGTCGTAGCCGGCGCGTTCTACTTGGCCCTTGATGTAGTCAATGTTCGGGCAGCGCGGGCCGTGGGTGCTCGAGCGGGTGATGCAGGTGGAGAGGTGGACCATGACGTCCTCCTTGCCGCGCTGCTCCCGTTTCTTTAGGTTGTTCGTGATGTTCTTCAATTTCCTCAGGGTGGCCCGGCCCGGGCAGCCGCCGCAGGATATGGACATGTAGCGGGTTCCTTCCGGGTAACCCTCGAACGCGTCCAGGCGGGCATTGAAGGCGTGTTCGCACATGAATCCGGAACAGACCTGATGGACCGCCTCGTCGCACTGGATGACGACAACCTGTTTTTTCTGTGACTTATCCGCCGGCATTGTATTTCTCCTTGTGTACGTGGACCTCGGGCGCGCCCCCGGGCGACTACGGCGGCTGATGACACCGCGTCAACACTCCGTGTAGTCGATGATTGTCAGTATACAATCAGTGTCCACGTCACGCCGAAGAAAAAACCGGCGGCAACGCGTCTTTTTCCGCCTACCTGGCGCCGTCGGCGACGCCGAAGTCGACGACCTCGAACTCGGACGTGCCATCGCCCCGGACGAGCTTCAGAACGCCGTAGACCGGGATTTCCGGGCTGAGATACCAGGTGCGGAGGAGGCGGTCGCCTTTATAGACGTCGATGATACTCACCTCGGCTTCGCCGCCCTGGATGATGGCGGTGCCGCGCCGGCGGCCGAAGCTGTCGCCCTTTTCGCCGTCGCGCTCGGCCGGCGGTTCGACAAACTCTTCGCCGATAACCTGGGAGACGCGGCGGGAGTCGAGGATCTTGCCGTCAAGGTAGTGCTCGGTGCGGATGGAGATCTTGCCGTCCGGGGACGACCCTTCCCGGTCGAGAATGGAGACGCGCTGGTTGCGGCCGTCGCGGAGGCGGAACTCGACCCAATCGCCGGTTACGGCGGTGGCGAGGCCGTTCGGGATGGTGACTTTCAGGTAGCGCTCCGCCGCCCGGGCGCCGGTGACGGCGAACAGGATGGCGATGGCGATGGCGCAGGATTTGGCAAAACTTCTGGACATTTCATTCTCCTCACAGTGAATGTGGACAAGGGGGAATATGTACCACGAACCGGACGGCCGGGCAAGCCCTTTTCGCGGACAACCCGTCGCCAGCCTGTTGCAATTTGTCGGCAAATGCCGATTATAGCAGTGTATGGGATGGGGGCGAACAGGACGGAGCGGTTTTCGGACAAGACGCGGACGAGACGGTCGGCTGGTTCCATTAATGGCCGCCGGCGAATCCTTCCGCCGCCAGCCAACCGTTCGACGGATAAGCCATCCATAGGGAAAACAATGCGCACATCCACCGGGAAGACCACCAGCGACACGTTTAATAAGCCTGCCACGAAGACCTCCCGCAGTACAAATTCCATGAAGCCCGTCGTTGCCGGGAAGCGGAAGAAGCCGAAGGACGCTGATAGCGCCACCGTTGCCACGCGGAAAAAAAACGCCGGCGCGACCGGGCGAACTGTGAAATATTCTTCCGACCGGTACGATGTCGCTGTCGTCGGGCTCGGCTATGTCGGGCTGCCGCTGTGCGTCGCGTTTGCCCGGAAGGGGCTGCGGGTTTTAGGGTTTGACATCGACGCGACAAAGGTCGAACGCCTCAATGCCGGGGCGTCGTATATTCGTCATATCGGGAAAAAAGATGTCCTGGCCGTTCTCGACGGTGGCGGCCGGGCGACAGCGGAACCGGCCGATCTTTCCCGGGCCGACGCCATCCTTATCTGCGTGCCGACGCCGCTGACGAAAAACCGGGAACCGGATATGCGCTTTGTCCGGGCCACCGGGGAAATGCTGGCCGGGGTTGTCCGGAAAGGGCAGTTGATCGTTCTCGAGTCGACGACCTATCCCGGCACGACGCGGGAGGTGCTCTTACCGGCCCTGGAGGCGAGCGGCCTCAAGGCCGGGCGCGACTTCAACCTCGCCTATTCGCCGGAGCGGGAAGACCCGGGCAGTGCCGGCCATTCGGCGCCGGAAATTCCCAAGGTGGTCGGCGGCCTGACCCGGCGCTGCCTGGAGCGGGCGGAGCGGTTGTACGGAGCTGTCGTGCCCCGGACCGTGCCGGTGTCGTCCCTCGAGGCGGCGGAGGCGACGAAGCTGATGGAAAACATTTTCCGCTGCGTCAATATCGCCCTCGTGAACGAATTGAAGTTGGTGTTCGACCGCATGGGGATTGATATTTGGGAAGTGGTGG
>JAJBTL010000352.1 GCA_020860865.1 Planctomycetota bacterium
GCCGTGTTCGGGACCGGTCCCGGCGGGCGCGTTGTCGCCGCCAATGTCCAGGCCGCCGTCGACAACGGCGTTCTCCATAAAGCAACGCCCCTCGCCAAGGCGGTCATGGCGGAGACGGGCGGCGCGGCGTTGTCCGGTTCCGGCCTCGGCGGCATGGCGTTGGCCCGGGATGTGACGACCGCCTCCCCTGCCCGTCGCCGCGACGACGTTCCGACGCCGCCGCCGGTGGTGGTGCCGTACAAGGACATCAGGAAACTCATCGGCGAGCGGATGCTTCAGTCGCTGGCGGAACATGCCCAGTTGACGCACAACTCGTCGGCTGACGCGTCCGGTTTGATGGCACTCCGGAAGATGTTCAAGGACAACGCCGAAGCCGCCGGACTGCCGAACATCAGCATTAACGACCTTATCTGCTGGATAGTCGTCCGGACCCTCCAGAGCTTCCCCGAAATGAACGCCACCTTCGATCAGAAGGCCGGCACCATCACCCAGTACCACGGCGTCAACCTCGGTTTTGCCGTCGACACGCCGCGGGGCCTTCTGGTGCCGGTGGTGCGGGACGCGCACACGATGTCCCTGTCCGAACTGTCCGCCGCCATGGCCGGACTGGCCGGCGATTGCCGGAGCGGGAAAATCAATCCGGACCTCCTCGCCGGCGGCACCTTCACCGTGTCGAACCTCGGCAGCATGGGCGTCGAGTCGTTCACTCCGATCATCAATTCCGACCAGGTCGCCATCCTCGGCGTCTGCGCCATCATCACCGTGGCGGCGCCGGGCGCGGACGGCGGGGTCGTTTTCATGCCGCGCCTCGGGCTGTCACTGACGTACGATCACCAGGCCGTCGACGGTGCTCCGGCGTCGCGGTTCCTCCAGGCCGTGGCGAAGGGACTGGAAGCGGTGGAGACGGCGCTTGTCCTGGACGGCGCCCGCTAGTCAGACTCCTCAGAGGAAAGGGACACCATGTACGATCTTATTATCATCGGCGCCGGTCCGGCCGGCTATGTCGCGGCGGAACACGCCGGGGCGGACGGCCGCAAGGTCCTCCTTGTCGAAAGGGACAAGCTCGGCGGCGTCTGCCTGAACCGGGGCTGCGTGCCGACAAAAGCGTTTCTCCATGCGGCAAAGACCTACGACCACGCCCGTCATGGCGGCGTCTTCGGCGTTACCGCCAGCGGCGTCAGTTTTGACTATCCGGTCATGAAGGCGCGGACGGAAAAGGTCCAGGACCAGCTCCGTACCGGCATCGCCGGGTTGATGAAACGGGGCAAGGTCGAGGTCGTGACCGGCGACGCCGTCATCCGCGACCGAAACACGGTCACCGTCGGCGGCACGGATTATGCCGGGAAAAACCTCCTCATCGCCACCGGTTCGCGCCCGGCCGAACCGCCCATTCCCGGTCTCAAGGACAATCCGAAAGTCGTCGACTCGACCGGCATTCTCCAGCAGCCGAAATTGGCGGAGTCCATCGTCGTCATAGGAGGCGGCGTTATCGGCATCGAATTCGCCTGCTTCTTCACCCTGCTCGGGAAAAAGGTCACCGTTGTCGAAATGCTTCCGCAATTGTGCGGCAATGCGGACAAGGAAGCGGCGATGACGGTACAGAAACGTCTGGAGTCACAAGGCGCCGCCATTCACCTCGGCGCGACGGTCGAGCGGGTCGACGGCGGCACGGTACACTTCAAGGACCGCACCGGTGCGGCGCAATCGGCCGAGGGCGACATCGTCCTCGTCGCCGCCGGACGGGTCGCGAACCTGGACGGCTTCGGCGTTGAGAACCTCAACCTCGACGCAGACCGCCGCCGCATCAGCGTCAACGACCGGGCCGAGACAAGCGTCCCCGGCGTCTACGCCGCCGGCGATGTCACCGGCCGCTGGCAACTGGCCCACTTCGCGTCACGGCAGGCGTTGGTGGCGGTGAACAACATGTTCGGCCGGGACGACATCTGCCGCGAGACCGCCATTCCGGCCGTCGTCTATACCGATCCGGAAATCGCCTCCGTCGGCCTTACCGACGTTCAGGCCAAGGAACGCGGGCTTGACTGCCGCGTCATAAAGATGCCGCTGGCCGCGTCCGGACGTTTTCTCGCCGAGACGGACGGCGTACGCGGCTTCGTGAAGGCGGTCCTCGGCGGCCGCGACGAACTCCTCGGCATGCATGTCGTCGGACCGTATGCGTCGGAAATGATCGGCGCCGCCTGCGTCATGATTGAAAACGAACTGCGGGCGCGGGACATCACGGAAATCGTCTTCCCGCATCCGACCGTGGCGGAAATCATGAAAGAGGTGATGTTCCAGTAATACGTCCGGCCCTTCCCTTCCGGGAAAGCCATACTACGAATATTCTGAAAGGATGAAGCAATGGTCAAGTCAATCACACTCCTGCCGGACGCGCTCCGGGGCAAGGGCAAGGTCACCTTCACGGATATCCCGCTGAACACCTACGACACGCCGATGAAGAAGGCGGCGAAGCAGTTCCCGAAGGAAGACCTTATCCGCATGCACCGGGATATGGCGGTCCTCCGTGAATTCGAAACGATGATCGACCGCATCAAGAAGGAAGGCAAATACGAAGGCATCGAGTACAACCACCGTGGCCCGGCCCACCTGTCCATCGGCCAGGAATCCCTCGCCGTCGGCCAGGCCTATGGCCTCACGACGGACGACTATTCCTTCGGCAGCCACCGGGCCCATTCGGAAATCCTTGCCCGTGGCCTCCGGAGCATCCGCCAACTCGACGACGACCGGCTGATGGACATTATGAAAAACTACTTCGGCGGCGCCACCCTGGCCCGGGTCGAGAAGGACGCCACGGGAAGCGTCAAGGATCTCGCCGACGACTTCTTCGTCTACGGCACCCTGGCGGAAATCTTCGCCCGCGAAACCGGTTGGCACCGGGGTCTCGGCGGCTCCATGCACGCGTTCTTCGCGCCGTTCGGCGTTTATCCCAATAACGCCATCGTCGGCGGTTCCGGCGACATCTCCGTCGGCGCCGCCCTCTACAAGCGGGTCAACGCCAAACCGGGCATCGTCATCGCGAACATCGGCGACGCCTCCCTCGGCTGCGGCCCGGTGTGGGAAGGCATCTGTTTCGGCACCATGGAACAGTACCGGAGCCTATGGCCGGAAGGCCACAACGGCGGCCTGCCGCTCGTCTTCAACTTCGTCAACAACCTCTACGGCATGGGCGGCCAACCGGTCGGCGAGACGATGGGCTTCCAGGTATTGGCCCGCCTCGGCGCCGGCATCAACCCGGACCAGCTCCACGCCGAACGGGTCGACGGCCTGAAACCGCTCGCCGTCGTCGACGCCTATGCGAGGAAGCGGAAGATCCTCGAGGAAGGCCGGGGGCCGGTTCTCCTGGACACCCTGACCTACCGCTTTAGCGGCCACTCGCCGTCGGACGCCATGAGCTACCGGACAAAAGAGGAACTGGACGAATGGCTGGCCGTCGACGCCATCCCCGCCTTCGCCCGGGAACTGGTGGACGCCGGCGTCGCCACGGAAATGGACATCGACGCCAATCTCCAGTTCGCCAAGGACATCGTCCTCCGCTCGTTCAAGAAGGCTATCGACCCGACCGTCTCGCCGTACCTCGATCCGACCAGCTCGGACTGCATCGAAAGCGTCATGTTCTCGAATCAGGAAATCGCCAAACTGGACGACCGTGAACCGGAAGTCCTCATCCCGATGGCGGAAAACCCGCAGGTCAAGCGCCTCGCCGCCAAGAGCCGGTTCGGACTGGACGATCAGGGCAAGCGCATCTCCGGCATGAAGACCATTGTCTACAAAGAAGCGATTTTTGAAGCAGTCATTGACCGCTTCTACGAAGACCCGACCCTGGCGGCCTGGGGCGAGGAAAACCGCGACTGGGGTGGCGCCTTCGCCGTCTACCGGGGCCTGACGGAAAGCATCCCCTACCACCGCCTCTTCAACAGCCCGATCAGTGAAGGCGCCATCGTCGGCGCTGGCGTCGGTTACGCGTTGGCCGGCGGCCGCGCCATTGTCGAAATCATGTACTGCGACTTCATCGGCCGCTGCGGCGACGAAGTCTTCAACCAGATGGCCAAGTGGCAGTCCATGTCCGCCGGCGTCCTCAAGATGCCCCTCGTCCTCCGAATTTCCGTCGGCGCCAAGTACGGCGCCCAGCACTCGCAGGACTGGTCCGCCATGTTTGCCCACGTCCCCGGCCTTAAGGTCGTGTTCCCGGCAACGCCGTACGACGCCAAGGGCATGATGTACACCGCCCTCGCCGGAACCGACCCGGTGGTGTTCCTCGAATCCCAGCGCCTCTACGACACACCGGAAATTTTCGAAAAGAACGGCGTCCCGGCCGGCCGCTACACCGTTCCTTTTGGCCAGCCGGCCCTGCGGAAACCGGGCAAGGACCTGACCATCGCCACCCTCGGCGCCACCCTCTACCGGGCGATGGACGCGGCGAAGATCCTCGAGGAAAAGTACAACGTCTCCTGCGAGGTCTGGGATCTCCGTTCCCTTAACCCGCTCGATTACGCGCCGATTGTCGAAAGCGTCAAGAAGACCGGGAACCTGCTCCTGGCGTCGGATGCCTGCGAACGCGGCTCCTACATGCACACCGTCGCGTCCAACATCACAGCCCTCGCCTTCGACTACCTGGACAACCCGGTGGCGGTGGTCGGGTCGAAGAACTGGATTACGCCGGCGGCGGAACAGGAAGACTCGTTTTTCCCGCAGCCGTTCTGGATTGTCGACGCGGTCCACCAGCGCATTCGGCCGCTTCCCGGCTACGACGCGAAGACCAACTTTTCGGACGGGGAAATGGTTCGGATTAACCGGAAAGGCGTCTAACCGCGTAACTGCACAGCAAACTTTGGTTATAATAGCATGTAAAGAAAAAAGCCGTCCCGTCAGTGGGGCGGCTTTTTTCGTTTCTTTTATTTCTAACGCTCTCAGGCACAGATCATTTCGTCCCTACACAAATTC
>JAJBTL010000287.1 GCA_020860865.1 Planctomycetota bacterium
AACCTGGACAGCACCGAGGTGGCCGAACTCGAGGCCGGCCTCCAGGCCGACACCTCCCGCGTTATCCTCTAGGCGTGGTCACCCCGGTTACACCTGTTCACCCCCCCTACACCATCGAGTCAGCGCAGGACGAACCGGCCCTTACCGCCTGTTCGGGCGTTTGGTTTTGGCACCGGCGTTTACCTGGTAATGACTGATTGGTCGCACACGAGTGGCACAACCACGACACGGTCGCGGACCGGTTGGTCAGGCAGGTTCCGGAATGTGAAACAAGCCGGGACGTCCATCGCCCATTTGGACGACGCGGACATATTCCGGAAATTTATGCTCAAGGTGTTTTGTCGAAACGAGGGGGTTGTGGAAACCGGAAAGTATTCGAATGTGAAAATCTCACCGCTTCGATGGATATTCGGAGGATGTAAAAAAGGGAAGCCCCTTCCGGGGGGGCGGAAGGGGCTCGGGACTTTGGCGCACGAATTCGGACCAAGTAAAAACGATCAGAATGGGGGAACGCGCGCCTACCAACCCTGGGGGAGGCTGGTAAGAGCAATATACTTCGCGTCTTTTTTTTTGTCAATGTTTTTTCCACGAATAAAATTGATATTTTCCCGTTTTCTCATTCCTGCCGCGAGTTACGTCGCACCAGGGGTTTTTCCGCGCCGGTGGCGTCCCGCTGCGGTTTTTCGGCAAATCAATTTTAACCGTCATCTTCGGCGACCCGATTCCGCCACAGCTCGCATCGTATCATTGTTTCGGCGGCGAAATCGGCCCTGGTTTCCTGAACACCATGGTTAAAACGACTCTTTTTGTAAAGGTCATTTTATACGAATCAGGAAAATGATCGAATTTAACACATCCGGACCAAACTCGCCATAAACGGTCGTCAGTCGAATGGAGGCGTCGCCGCGATTGTTTTCCTTGAAATGAAACGGGAAAGCCGGTACGATTTTACCCTTTGGTTTTTTCCAGGGCTTCCCCTGGGCTAATCCCCCGATGCCCATACCGGATGGGTGACGGGGCTGTGCACATGAAGCGGTTCCCCCGTGCTGCTTACGAGGCGCGGCTCCGGAATTGCTTCTCCCCTGTTTTCTCGTATTGGAAGAGGGTCTGACCGTGTCGATGGATCTGTTTCGCAGGCATCAAAAGAAGGTATTCTGGATCGTCACCATTATCATCGTCCCGTCCTTTGTCCTGGTCTGGGGCGTCGGCGGCATGGGCCAGACCGAGCGGATGACGAATTTCGAAGTCGGCGCCGTCGACGGGAAAACCATCACTTACTCCGACTTCGAGAACTTTCAGAAGCGCCTCCGCGCCGCCCTCGGCGGCGTCCCGCTTCAGTTCGCCGGAGCCCCCGGCGCCGGCACACCGGCCGAAGAACTCTATAAATTCCTCTACACCTACCAGGTCCTGAAGGATGCGGAACGCGCCGGCGTCCAGGCCTCCGACCTCCAGGTCGGCACCTATCTCGAGAACGGCCACCCGGTCATCGCCCCCGCCGTCTCGAAGGACGGCATCCAGGCCCGCGACCCGGCCATCGACGCCTGGTGCCGCCAGATGCAGATCTCCCGGGCCGACGTTGTCCGTGGCGTCCGCGAATGGCAGACCATCGGCAACTACCTCGACGCCGATGCCAACCTGTCCGCCGTCAACGACGAATCCACCTACGCCATCTATGCCCTGAACCGGAGCGAAATCGTCGTCAAACGCATCCGCTTCCTGGAAAACGAATCGGTCAAGCAACGGGCCAAGGCCGAAATCATGGCCCGCCCGGCCGACGAGCTGCAACAGGCCGCCCGCGACTACGCCCTCGCCCACGCGGACAACCCGCGGTACCGCGAACCGGCCCGCTGGCGCTTTGCCTGGATCCTCACCCCGTTTGTTCCGGCCGATTCGGTCCGCCAGCCGACCGAGACGGAAATCCGTGAACGCTACGATCAGAACCGCGATTACGTCTATAACGGCGCGCCCCTCGCCGACGTCCAGGACCGCATCCGCTCCGAACTGTTGCAGGAAGAGGTCGAACGGCAGACGCTCCGGAATTTCAAGGTCGATGTCGATTCCCAGCTTCTCGGCCAAGCCAATGAAATGGAACTGTCGGAACTGGTTAAACTGGCGCAGCTCGTCAAGTACGGCGTCACCGCCGGCGATACCGGCGAGGAACTCCTGACTTCGGCCGATGTCGCCACGAAATTGCCGCAGGGCGGCGACTTCCAGATCCAGTTGCTCCTCGACGGCGTCGACGGCGCCGATCTCGCCGCCCGCGAATCCATCGTTTCCGAATGGAAAACCGGGTTCAACCTGAGCGGCAATCCGTTCAGGGGCGAAAACGGTTTTTACCGCCTCCGCCTCCTTGACTATGTCTCGTCCATCCCGGCCGAACTCGATAGCGCCGACGGCAGCCTCCGTCCGGAAATTTTTGAACGCGCCATCGAGGACATGGTTGGCGAACGCGCCAGCGAAATCGCAAGGGAAGACGCCATCACCATGGACGGCCAGATCCGCGCCTATCTCGAAGCCAAGGATGCCGGCACCCCGGTGTCGGACGAAGAACTCGCCGCCTCGTTCGAGGAGATGCCCACCGACACCCTCGCCTATCTCCGTTTGGTCGATTCCGACTATGATCTGAGTAACCTCCCCATAGGCGATATCCGTGGCCCGACGCCGTACCGCGACCCCGCCTCCGGCGAAGTCGGCCAGGAACTGGTGGTGATTGTCGACCGCCTGGTGCCGTCCCGGGAAGACTTTGCCAAGGAATCGGTCGAGTCCAAAGCCACCTTCCGGAATATCGCCCGGTCCAACTATCGTGGCAACTACGGCTTTACCTACACCATGAACGGCCCGATGGCAACGATTCAACCAAGCCCGGCCATCATGGGCGACCTCTTCGACCGTTATGTCAAGGGCCAGATCCGGGTCAATCCGGAGCTTATCCGGACCGGCGAGGGATAAGGTTTCCGCCGGGACAGTTTGTTCGTATACATCACATTGGCGCCACGCCTCTTCGCGTACCGGGCAAAACGTAGCTCTTGGAACGGTCGCGAGTTGCCATAATCCGGTGCTTTCTGCCCGTCCCGGCGGATGACTCCGTGGGACGGGTCTTTTACATAGGGCCGTCCTTGCCTCCCACAACCCGGTGCGACACGGCGGATGCCATGAGCGGCGGATAAATTGTGTGGACCTGAGGGCGCTGTTATGGTAAATTTGCACTCACTCATTTCCACTTGTACGACGCGTGTTCACTTTTTCGACAATTCGTCCACACGACGGTGACGTCATAATCGAACAGATTTGGGGAGGAACAACTATGTCCGCCAATGCCGAACGCGTTTTCCTGTTGCCGGGGGAATACCACGTCGCCCGCACACCGTGCCACATGGCGACGCTTCTTGGAAGCTGCGTCGCGGTCTGTTTGCGGCATGAAACCAAGCCTTACGCCGCCATGAACCACTGCCTCCTCGCCACCAACCCGGGCGGCAGCGATCCGGACAAGGGCCGCTACGGCGACACGTCGATTGAGACGATTATCTGGCTGATGAAGAAGCTGGACGAACGCGGCAAGATAAACGCCAAGATTTATGGCGGTGGCGCCGTCGTCGGCCACCTCGGCACCACCTCGGACATCGGCGGCAAGAATATCCTGATGGCCCGCACCGTCCTCAAAAAACACGGCATACCCATCGTCTCGGAAGACGTCGGCGGCACTAAGGGCCGGCGCATTTACTTCGATACCGCCAAAAACGAAGTCGTTGTCAAGGTTATCCAGAAAACCGAGGAAGGCGCCCGGCTTGAGGAAAAGCGCCGTGAAATCGCCTCCCGGAAAACCAAGGTGCTCGTCGTCGACGATTCCCCGCTCGTCCGGAAGATCCTTGTCCAGGCCATCTCCGGCACCAAGGACATGGAAGTCTGCGGCGAAGCCGGTGACGCCTTCGAAGCCAGGGACAAAATCCTCGAGCTCGATCCCGATGTCATCAGCCTCGACATTATCATGCCGAAGCTGGACGGCCTTAAGTTCCTGAAGAGCCTGTCCCAGCACTACCCGAAGCCGGTCGTTATTTGCTCCACCATCGCCAAGGACCAGTCCCAGGTGGCGGCCAAGGCCAAGGAATACGGCGCTGTCGACGTTATCGACAAAGACACCCTGCACCTCTACAAGGGCCTTGCCGTCGTCCAGGAAGCCTATATCCCGAAAATTCGCCGCGCCGCCGGCAAGGTGGTCCGGAAGATGATGTTCAAGGATTAAATCCGGCGCGGACGCAGATTCGATAATGACGTGACGCATTTTTTCCACACCCGCCGACGGTAAATCGGCGGGTGTTTTTTCAGTCGGGCAGTTTTATACCCAAGCCACTTTAACTTTCGGGCAACGTGCATCCCAAGCCTGAAGCGCGCATAGAGGTTACAGGAACAAAGAACCGAATTTTCAGCGCGCTTCAGTATACCGCCCGTCGGAACGAGAGTGCTTCCGGTTTGTAATCACCGAAAATAATTCAGGTGGAGAACAGCGCATGGGCTTTTTCGAAATGTTCCGGGAAGAAATCCTTTCCTCCGACACCGCGGCCCGGTTGTGGGAACTTTTCTTCGCCTTTATCCTCTCCTCCATCATCGGCCTCGAACGCGAATTCCGCCTGAAAAGCGCCGGTCTCCGCACCCACGCCCTGGTCGGCCTCGGCGCCGCCGTGATGATGCTTGTCTCCAAGTTCGGCTTCAGCGACCTGGACATGCCGTTCGACCCGTCCCGGGTGGCGGCGCAGATCGTCTCCGGCATCGGCTTCATCGGCGCCGGCCTGATCTTTGTCCGGAAGGACAATGTCCACGGCCTCACCACCGCCGCCACCATCTGGCTCACCGCCGGCGTCGGCATGGCCTGCGGCGGCGGACTGCCGTTCCTCGCCATGGCCGCCACCGCCGGCCACTTCATCATCGCTTTCGGCTACACCTGGGTCA
>JAJBTL010000172.1 GCA_020860865.1 Planctomycetota bacterium
ACTCGGCTACGAGCCGCTCGAAGACGACACCGCCCCGTCCATCGGCGGCGACTGCGGCAACCTCGTCGTCAAGGTGCCGGGCACCGGGAGGGGGCCCCGCGTCCTCCTCGCCGCCCACATAGACACGGTGGAAAAGCCCGGCGGCGCCCCGGCGGTGCCGGTGGTGGACGGCGAATGGGTGTCACGGGAAAACGGCGGCATCATCGGCGCCGACGACAAGGCCGGCGTCACCGTGCTTCTGGAAGTCCTGTCCCGCCTGAAAAAAACCGACAAGCAACACGGCGATCTCGTCTTCGCCTTTACCGTCGCGGAAGAAATCGAATGTCTCGGCGCGTCCGAACTCGATCCGGAAATCTACCTCGGCCTCGACGCCGGCATCGCCCTCGACTACACCAGTCCCTCGGACATCGTCGTCGCCGCCCCGACCAAGGTCGTCTTCCGGATTACCGTCCACGGCATCGCCGGCCACGCCGCCTTCCCTGAACGGAAAATCAACGCCGCCCACGTCATGGCCCAGACCCTGGCCCGGATGCCGATGGGCCGGCTGGACGAGTTCACCATCGCCAACCTCGGCATCATGCGCTCCGGCGACGCCATCAACATCATCCCCGGCACCGCCTACGCCGAGTACGAAATCCGCAGTCACCGGAAGGACGTCCTCGACTTTCACGTGAAACGGGTCATCGGCACCATCGAGGGCGTGGTCAGGGAAAACCGGGTGTTCTCGGTCGGACCCGGCGGCACCGGCATGGGCGAGGACACGGATACGCCCCGGTCGGACGACGCCATCAAAATACGCTACTCCCAGGTCGACGTCGATGTCGAGGTCAGTTACGAAGGCTACCAGGTCGATCCGGATTCGCGCCTCGTCGAGAAGCTGCGGAACGCGGCCAAGCGGGCCGGACTGGACCCGCAGATAATCACCGCCCAGGGCGGATCGGACGCGAACATCTTCAACCGGCGCGGCCTCGAGTCCGTCGTCATCGGCTGCGGCATGTACGGTGCCCACGGCCCGCACGAACGCGCCAACCTCCGGGATATGGAGAACTGCGTGGAAGTGCTTATGAACTTCATCACGGACAGCAAATTGTCCATGCGCCGAAAGGCGAAATAACATGTCAGTGCACGCGCTGGAAGTGGGCCAGTTGGGTGTTTGCGCCTATATCGTGGCGGCGGATGACGCCACCGATCCGTCCGTCCCCTGCGTGGTCATCGACCCGGGGGACGAGGCGTCACGAATTTCCGCGATGGTGAAGCGCCTCGGTTTCCGGGTCGAGGCGGTGTTCCTCACCCACGCCCATGTCGACCACATCGGCGGCGTTGACGACCTTCTTGATCAATGGCCGGACGCGACCTTGTATTGTTCGGCCGAAACGTCCCGCCGCGCCGGCGATCCCCGCCTCAACCTGAGCGTCTACATGGGCCAGGAAATCACCGCCCGCCCGGCCGGCCGGACTCTTCGGGACGGCGAGGAATTCGAGGCCGCCGGCCTCCGCTGGCGCGCGCTGGAAATACCCGGCCACGATCCCGGCGAGATGGTCTATATTCTCGGGGATGGCCACACCGTCTTCACCGGAGACACCATCTTCCAGGGTTCCATAGGCCGGAGCGACTTCCCCGGCGGCGACGGCGACGCCCTCGTCACCGGTGCACGAAAGCTTCTGGAAGCGCTCCCGCCCGAAGCCACCCTCTACCCGGGCCACGGCCCGGCGACGACGGTCGACGACGAACTGGCGCACAACCCGTTCCTTCGCGGCGTGTAGAAATGAACAGCGCATCCTGGTGATGTACGACATGCCCAAAACGCCCGTGCACCTGTTTAGACAATGTGCGTTATGGCCTGAAATGACAACCGCCACCTCCTTCCCGGGGTGGCGGTTTTTGTATTCTGTTGAAAGGTTGCCGGGAAGATCAATCGCCGGTAAGCTTCGGTTTCCTCGCCGCCAGCGTTTCGTCGAGCCGTCCCACCTTGGACCGGACCGGAGCGCGGTGGAGGCTGTCGGGATCGGTCTCCGCTTCCCGGGCGATGGCGAGCATCGCCTCGGCAAAGCCGTCCAGCTCTTCCTTGCATTCCGTCTCTGTCGGTTCAATCATGAGGGCGCCGTTGACCACCAGCGGGAAGTAGATGGTCGGCGGGTGGTAGCCAAGGTCGATAAGGCGCTTGGCGATGTCCAGGGTCGTGACCTTGTGGCCGCGCTGCTTCGCGTCCGTGAAGACGACCTCGTGCATGCAGTCGCTGTCATAGGGGAGGTCGAACGCCTCCCGGAGCCGGGCCCGGAGGTAGTTCGCATTCAGGACCGCGAGGCCACTCACGTCCCGGAGGCGGTTCCCGACGCTGAGGAGGTAGGCGTAGGCCCGAAGATAGATGCCGAACTGGCCGTGGAACGGGTGCAGTCGGCCAATGGACAGGGGGAAATCGTCGACGAGCCGGTAGCGGCCGTCCTCCCGGATCACCCGGGGTCCCGGCAGGTACGGGACCAGGCTTTCCGCCACCGCCACCGGCCCGGAGCCCGGTCCGCCGCCGCCGTGGGGCGTCGACATGGACTTGTGGAGATTGAAGTGGAGGACGTCCACGCCCATCTTCGCCATGTCCACCCGGCCCATGATGGCGTTCAGGTTGGCGCCGTCGGCGTAGACGAGGCCGCCGGCGTTATGGATCATCCGGCTTATTTCCGGCAGGTGGGATTCGAAAATCCCCAGGGTGTTCGGGTTCGTTACCATGATGGCGGCGACGCTGTCGTCGATGAGGCTCCGGACCGTGTCCGGCGCCATCCGCCCGTCCGGCCCGACCGGGACCTTGACCTCGGTTAAGCCGCACATGGCGGCGGTGGCCGGGTTGGTGCCGTGGGCGGTGTCCGGGATAAGGACGACGGTCTTCCCGGTGTTGTGGTGCCGGTGGTAGGCGGCGATCATGAGCATGCCGCACAGTTCGCCGTGGGCGCCGGCGGCGGGCTGGAGGCTGGCCGCTTCGAGGCCGGAGACGGCGGCGAGGAGCCGCTCGGTCTCGTACATGATTTCCAGCGCCCCCTGGCAGGCCTCGTCCGGGAGGAGCGGGTGGGCGCCGGTGAAGCCGGCCATGGCGGCGACGGTTTCGTTGACCTTCGGGTTGTATTTCATCGTGCAACTGCCGAGGGGATACATGCCGGTGTCGACCCCGAAGTTCCAGGTCGACAAGCGGGTGAAGTGGCGCACCACTTCCAGTTCCGACAGGTCGGGCCAGTCCGGTCCGTCCCCGGCCCGGGGCCCGGTGAGGGGCCGGGACGGTACGCCGGACGGCGGCAGGTCGATGGCGGTCCGGCCGTAGCGGCCGCGTTCCCAGAGGAGCGGTTCGTCGAGGATGAGCCCGCTCAGGCCGATGCCGGCCGCATCCGCTGTCGCCGGCGCGGCCGCTGCGGCGCCGTTATCGTCATGCTGGGTCATGCCAATTCCTCCAGTACCTGGTCGATGCCGGCCTTCCCCGCCGCTTCGGTCACGCCGAACAGCCAGGCGTCCCGGTATTCCGGATAGAACCGGGCCAGCGGCATGCCGCAGAGGATGCGCTTGTGGAGAAGGGCCTGGCGGCGTTCGGCAAAACTGTCCGGCGGTATCATGGCGAACTCATTGAAGGTGTCGGCGGCGGACAGCGGCTTGAACCCGCGTTTCCGGAGGCCGGCCTTGAAATATTCGGCCAGGTCCCGGTTCATCGCCGCCATGGCGCGGAACCCGGTGCCGCCGAGGGTGGCCATATACACTGCCGCCGTCAACGCGGCATGGCCGGCGTTCGAACAGATGTTCGACACCGCCCGGCCCCGGCGGATATGCTGTTCGCGGGTTGAGAGGGTGAGGACGAAACCGCGCCGCCCGGCCGTGTCCACCGTCTCGCCGACGAGCCGTCCGGGAATCTGCCGCATGTATTTCTTGTCGGCCGAAAGGATGCCGAGGCCGGGTCCGCCGAACGACTGCGGCAGGCCGAGGCTTTGGCCTTCACCGAAAACGATGTCCGCGCCTTCCCGTCCCGGCGCTATGATGCCGCCGAGGGCGAACGGTTCGGAAAACCCTGAGGCGAGGAGGCCGCCCGCCTGGTGGATGGCCTCGGCGGCGGCGGAGAGATCTTCAATCACGCCGAGAAAATTCGGGCTGGCCATGACAAGGACCGCCGGTTCCCGCACCGACGCGAGAGTGCCAAGATAGGTGGTGCCATCCGGAGCGCTCGGGACGGGAATAAGGTTCACGTCCGGCATCGGCGCCAGGTAGGTGGCGAGGACTTCGCGCCAGTGCGGGTGGACGAGGCGACTTATAAGGACGGTCTTCCGCCCGGTGACGCGGAGCGCCATAAGGACCGCCTCCGCCATGGCGGTGGCGCCGTCGTACATGCTGGCGTTGGTGACGCCGAGGCCGGTGAGGCGGCTTATGAGGGTCTGGTATTCGAAGATGGCCTGGAGCGTCCCTTGGCTCACTTCGGGCTGATACGGGGTATAAGCGGTGAGGAACTCGCTCCGGTTGGCGAGGGCCGGGACCACGGCCGGAATGCGGTGCGCCTGCGATCCGGCGCCGAGGAAAACGCGCCAATCCCCGCCGGCGTCGGCGGCGAGGGCGGACAGGCGCTGGAGAACCGACCACTCGTCCAGAGGTGGCGGAAGGTCGGGGTCATCAGCGAAGCGGCAGTTTTCCGGTACGGATCGGAAGAGGTCGTCGACCGATTGGACGCCAATGGTCCGAAGCATGTCGGCGATGTCGTCGGGTGTATGGGGAAGGTATCGCATGACGCTCCTTTACGGACCATATCCAGGACCGCTCTTGAGGTTCGACAGGTATTTTCAATAGTTTCGAGACGCTTCCGGCGGTATTTGAGTCCGCCGATTCATGCCATCAGTTGAATTTTACAATATCTTATAGCATTCTAAAAATTTTCGTGATAATTCCGGGTTAGTCGCATCCAGTCGCTCGCGGGCGCTTTTTC